>DATIPQ010000074.1 GCA_035471785.1 Acidobacteriota bacterium | reverse complement strand
GAACGCTGAAAGCGTGGAATAACGCGACAGGGTGGCTCAAAACTTCTGACGCACTGCACTACCTCTTAGCTCGAGTGAGGATCAGGGCGGCGGATTGGCGGTCGCAGGTTAGGTGGGGGATTAGGATGTGATTAGGCGAGGAACCGCTGGAGAACAGCTTGACGGCTTGGGCGGTGACCAGGGCGGGGGTGGCGCCCAGGGCGTTGCCGGGGTCGGGGGACGGGTACTGGATGGGGAGGTCGGTGTCGGGGAAGATGGAGCGCAGGGCGCTTGTGAGTTGGGTCTTGAGAGTTGAGCTCTTGGACGGAACGGCCAGTATGAGATCAATGTCGGCGGACTCCAGTCCCGCTTCTTGCAGGGCGCCGGTGACGGCCTGTGCCAGCAGGTCGACCGAAGGGGTTTCGGGAGTGCCGCAGGATTGTCCGTAGCCGGCGATGATGGCCAGGGGGCGCTTGGACTGCGAGAGCGGCTGCAGGGCCAGCATGGCGGCTCCTTCCGCGACCCCCCCGCCTTGGCCGTTTGGGGTGAGGCGGCGCTGGGCTTCTTGGGCGTAGGTCGAGGCCTCCTCGGTGCCTCCCGCCAGAAGGGCGCGGGCGCGTCCGGCGCGCAGGGCCTGGGCCGCGTAGGCGATGGCCGTCAGCGAGGACGTCATGCCCGAGGTGATGGTGGAGTTGAGCCCCTGCAATCCCAACTTGATGGCCGTCTGCCCGGCGGGGGCGTTGATGACGGTGGCTGCGAAAGCCGCCGGATTGACGAAGCGGGGCGAGTCTTCCAGGATGCTCCTGTCGAAGTCGGCGATGCTTTGCAGTCCGCCTACCAGGGTGCCGTTGACCAGTCCGATGGAGGAGGGGTCCTGGGCCAGCAGATCGCCTAAGTGGGCGTCCTCGACGGCGAATTTGGCGGCGCAGGCCAGCAGCCGGGCCGGACGGTCGAGGACCCTCAAGCCTTTGCCCCCCAAGACCGCCTTAGGATCGAGATCGGAGTCGTGAGTGATGACGCCCATGCCCGTGACGGCGATCCCGCTCAAGTCCGCCTTCATCGAGGGCCTGCCCTCCTTGCGCGAAGGAGGGTCCCACTGGCGCAGGCAGAGGGAAGCGTTGGTGCCGCCGAAGGCATAGGCATTGTTGAGCACCACCTTGGGGTTGACCCGCCGGGCCGTGTTGGGGACGCAGTCGATGGGGCAGTCCGGGTCGGGAGTCTGGAAGTTGATGGTGGGCGGCACCTCCCCCGTGTGGATGGCCAGCGCGCAGGCGGCGGCCTCGATGGCGCTGGCGGCGCCCATGGTGTGCCCCATCATCGACTTGATGGAACTCATGGGCAGCTTGCGGGCCCGCTCCCCGAAGACGCGGTGGACGGCCCGCGACTCGATGCGGTCGTTGGTGGGCGTCCCGGTGCCGTGGGCGCAGATGTAGTCGATGTCGTCGGGATCGAGTCCGCTCTCCAGCAAGGCGGCTTCGATGGCGCGCACGGCGCCGTCCCCGTCGGGATGCCCGGCCGTCATGTGATGGGCGTCGCAACTGGCTCCGCAGGCCAGGACTTCGGCGTAGATGCGGGCACCTCGGCGGCGAGCCGAGTCCCCGCTTTCCAGCACCAGGGTAGCGGCTCCCTCGCCGGGGATCATCCCCTGACGGTCGCGGTCGAAGGGACGGCACAAGTCGGGGGCGATGGCGCCCAGGCGTCCGAAGCCCGCGTAAGGGATGCGCGAGAAGGCGTCGCTGCCGCCCGCCAGGGCCATGTCGAGGCGTCCGCCGAGGATGAGGTCGCGGGCATAACCGATGGCGAAGTTGCCGGCTGCGCAGGCGTTGGGGATGGTGAGCGCGCCCCCCGTCCATAACAGCTCGTCGGCCACCCGGTGAGCCAAGGTCGAACAGGGATATTGAGTGAAGAGCCGGTCGGCAAAAGCATCGACCCGGCCCGCCTTGAGGGCGTCGTTGTACTGCTCGACGATGAGGGGCTCGCCCGAAGTCGTGCCCATGACCACGCCGCACCGGTGAGGACGGTAGAGGTCATCGGCCTGCGCCAGTTCGGCGTCCTGCAAAGCCATCAAGGCCGAAGCCACGGCCATCTGGGAGGCGCGTCCCATCTGCTCGGGGTGCTGCCGCCGCAGATAGCGGACGGGATCGAAACCGCGCACTTCGCCTCCCATGGTGGCCGGATAGTCGTGGGTGGAAAAAGCCCTGACCGGAGCGGTGCCGCAGGCACCTTTCAGCAGGTTGTCCCAGACCTCTTCGTGACCGATTCCCAGAGGGGTGACGAGTCCGATGCCCGTTATGACGACACGACGGTGATCCATGTTCTTCCTTCGTGAAATCAACCGGCGACTTGGACTTTTTGGCCCTGATTGAGGTACTCCCTCACCAGCGCAACCGACTCCTCAAGGGTGTCGATTTCGCGGAACTTTTCGTCGGGGATGTCGATGTCATAGTGCTTGTCGATCATCACCAGCATCTCGATAGCGGTCAGTGAATCGACCTCCAGCTCTTCGCTGAAGCTGGTCGAGTCGGTCACCTCGTCGGGCTCGCATTCCATCAATTCGCAGACCAAATCGCGGATGTAGTTGCGGATGGCTTCAGGTTCAGTTGATGGGGCGTTCATACCACTCCTCCTCAATCGTGTGTTTCGCGTTGTTGAAGACTAGCGTGAGAGCCTGCGGATAACGGGCCCGACGGATGGAAGGGTACCTCGCCCCCCGATTCCCGCCGATCATCGGCGAGACCCCCGACGCTTATTTTTTGAGACGGTTGGGAGGCGAGCTCGCTCCCAACGATCCATCCCTTTCTTAAATAGTTAACGTTGCCCAGAGGCGAAATGCCTCGTTGAAAATTTGTGGGAGCCCCCAAAAAGTTTACAAGCGTTGTCCCGCTCCGGGACAGAGGCGCCAATGGATGGAACTGGCGCAAGGCGGGCCTGGTCTGGTATTCCCTGCGATAGCGCCGGTGTTGCGGGGTGTCGGGGTAACGCTCCTCGGGACCGTAGGGATAACCGCTCATGCCGTGGAAGGGCAGCGGTTCGACTGTCGTTCCATGGGCGGTGTTGAGGTCTCCGTCCTTGACCCAGCCGTCGGCGAAGAGAAGATATTGGCGGCTGTGTCCCGCGGGCGGCTCAGGCAGGGCGCCGGCGTCGAAGCTCAAACGCAACTCGTCTCCGGCGCCCATGATGACGAAGCGGTCGTCGATTCGGCCCAACAACTGGTCGACTCGTCCCAGGCGCGTGTAGTGTCCGCGGGCCTGGTTGAAGCGCGTCCAGGGCCGCCACTGCTGATAGTCGAAGGCGTCCGGCTGGCGGCGCTGGGGATCGACGATGGGCTTGGAGAATCCGCGGTAGTCGAGGACGGCTTGGGCCAAGGGAATCTCGTGAAGGATGGCCGGCGGCTCCTCCACTTCCCGACTGAGGAAAACCTCGTCCCAATGCACGGCCCAGGAGGTGACGATGCGCAGCCGCAGCGATTCGTTTCCCTCTCCTTGGCCGGAGGGCAACTCGAGGGGAACCGCGATCGTCTTCCACTTGCCCGCCGGAGCTCCCAGGTCTTCAACCAGGAGGCGCCATTCTCCGTCCGCGCCCAGACGCTCCAGGCGAGGAGGGGCGGCGCTGATCCCGGCTTGGTCGGAATGGACAAAGGTGCTGGCATCGGCCCAGTCCAGCCATCCGTGCAGAACCAGCAGGGCTCGGTCCAACTCCGGCTGGGGCCCGAAATCCAGTTCCAGGACGTGCTCGGGCAAGACTCCCCGATCAGCCAAACGGCTGCTGGAATCGCCGGTCCCTGGAGTGACGGCGCGGGTGTCGCGGACGGACAGCAGCGGCAGCAGGTCGTTGCCCGAACCGTCGGTGGCGGCTCGGGGGCGGATAGGCTTCTCCACGCCGTAGAGGCGGAACTCGGGAAAGGGAGGCGACTTGAAGCGGTCGCTGGTGTAGATGTCGAGTCGGCTGGGATGATCGACGGCCATAAGGCGCAGTTGGTCGAGGTAAGCCACCTCGCGCAGTTCTTCCGTAAGGCGGATCTCCAGCCGTCCCCCGCGCTCCACCAGAGCCTCGCCGGGAATCTGTATGTACTCGTCGTGGTCGGCTTGAAAGTAGACCCCGTCCCCGGCGGACGCGCCCAGCGGCGCCACTCCCAGTATGTCGTTGATGAAGCGGAAGCGCTGCCCGTCCCAGGTAAAGACCATGGGGCAGGACCCGGAGAGCTGCTTGGCTTCGCGGTAAGCGTGGCGCTGTCCCGGCTCCGGCAGCGGCTCGTTCTGGATGAGTCCGTTGGGCCAGGTGATGCGCACGGTATCGACGCGGGGCTGATCTCCCAGTCCGAAGTGCAGCGGACGCCCACGATAGATGCGCTTCTGGTAGAGGCTGCCTGCCTTCACCTCCACCTCTCCATGATGGGCCGTGCGCAGATTGCGTTCGCCCCGCAGCAGGACGGAGATCCACTGGCCGCCGGCCTTGCCGTCCTCCAGCCGCATCAATTGGCCCTCCTCGGTGAGGGCCAGCAGCGCGGGCGCAGAGGACGGCGGGACCGCCTCTGGAAGGCCGCCGCCCCACCAGGCCACGGCCTCGCTCAGAGGCAAGTCCATGGGCGGGCCGAAGCGCCCTTGCCCCAGGTTGCGCCGCCAGGCACTGCCCAGGAAGAGATCAGGCCAGCCGCGGTTGGAAGGATCGGCCAGCAGGAAAGGCCCCTGGCTCGAATCCAGCAGCGAACGGGCATAGCCGTCGGAAGTGCGGCGCAGCAGGTGCAATCCCTGCTCGCCGCCGGCCAGCAGGTCGCTGTGCCCGTCGTTGTCGACGTCGAAGGAAAGCAGGCGGCGGGTAGCGGCGGGAAGCGCCTCCAGTTCCCGGGCCAGGTACTTGCCGCCGAGTTGATCGAGGTAGAGCATGGAGGGCCCGTCCTGGTAGCTGACGACCAGGTCCATGCCCTCCCAGTCCTTGACGTGATCGTGGAAAGCGGCGGCGGTGACGCGTCCGGACTTGAAGGGAAAGAGGTCGCTGCGGTCCACGAAGCCCTCTTGCCCTTGGTTGCGCAGCAGGCTCGACTGCCGGCCGAAAAGGAAAAGGTCGAGATCGTAGTCGTGATCGAAGTCGAGCCAGAGAGCGCGCTCGTAATCCCCTTCGGCCAGTGCCTCCTCAACTTCTTCGAACCCCTGAGGACGGTTGAGGAAGAGGCGCACCTTGTCGGCCTCGACCAGGGCCAGATCTTGAGCGCCGTCATCGTCCACGTCGCCCACGGCCACGTCGAGCAGGGGACCCCTCACGTCCAATCCCGGAGTCTGGATGGGCTGCAACCCATGCCGGTAGAGTCGAAAAGTGTCCGAAAACCACACCATCAGCATCGATTCGCCCTCCGCACCCATGATGCGGCGGATTCCGCCGCCCGAAGAGTCTTCTGCCGCGCCCAGGGAGTCGACCTGGCTCACCCGCCAGCCGGCGGACTGCGGAGCCGCCCGCGGTACGCTGTCGACAGGATCGTAGATCTCGGCGTGGATGCTCCACTCCAGGTCCTCGGGGATGGGGGCGTCCTTTTGAGCTTCTTTGAGCCGTCGGAAGATCTCCATCTCTTCCTCGGCCTTCTCGCGGTCTCCCGCCGCCCGATAGAGGTTGGAAAGCTGAAAGTGGGGAGCCGCCAGCATGTGGTCGAGTCGGGCGGCTTGCTGAAAGCTCTCGAGAGCCTCTTCGAGACGTCCTTCCAACCGGTAAAGGAGTCCCAGGTTGTAATGGGTCACGGCGATCTCGGGAGCCAGGCGGCGATGTCCTTCAAACTGCCGGAGAGCCTTTTCGAATTCCCCTTCGCGCTTGTAAAAGACGCCCAGGTTGAACCAGGTGTGAGGGACGTCGGGATGGTCCTCCTGAATGCTGTTCAGAAGGGGGACGGCCTCCTCGGTCTTGCCGTTGCGCAGCAGGGCCAGGGCGTAGTTGACCCGCTCTCGGGGCGAGTCGGGGGCCAGGTCGAGGGCCTTGCGGAACTCCTCGATGGCCTTGGGCTGGGTGACGGTGTTCTCGTAGTAGGCCTTGCCCAGGTTGCGGTGCTGCCAGAGGCGTTCTTCCTGCGGCTGCTCCTGGTTGCCGGAAGCTTGGGGGGCGGCCTCTTGCCGGGGCTGCAGAGACACCAGCAGAGGACCCGCCATCAGTATGAGGAGGACAATTAGGCGCATGGATCGTGAATCCCTCGGACGATAAGGCAAGCTCCCTCTCTCAGGCCCCTTTCAAGTCAGCCTGCTGGTCGCTCGTTCGCGGGGATATCTCCTTTCGTGGCTTGAGAGAGGGGGGTGAGTCGGTTGATGGGGACGCTTCGCTTCTCGATTTCGCCGTTGGGCCAGCGGATGGTGATTTCGACCTCGTTGCCGGCCTCCTGCCCGTCCGCCAGACCGAAGTGGACGACCTTGCTGCTCTGTCCGGCGTAACCGTTTCCGCCCTGCACTTCGCGGATTTGGGTGCTGCTCCCGTGGCTGAGGGTGACGCGGCTTCCGATGGCGTCCCGGTTCGATCCCGCAGCAGGATCGCCCACCAGCCTGAGGGCCAGCCAATCGCCTGCCTGCACGCTGGTGTTGCGGAAGTAGAGGACCGGTTGGTCGGCGTTGCTGACCAGCATGTCGAGGCGTCCGTCGCGGTCGAAATCGGCGATGGCCACGCCGCGGCCGTCCAGCCTGCTGTCGACTCCGGCGGCGGCGGCCATCTCGCGGAAGAGCCCCGCTCCCAGGTTGTGGAAGAGCTTGCTGGGCTGGTAGCCGCTCCAACTGCGTCCCTCGATGTCGGGCCAGGAGCGCAGGTCGCTGAAGTCGGGTTCCTGAATGAGCATCTCGAAGAGGATGGGGATGAAGTTTTCTTGGCTGCCCGAGTGCAGTCCGTTGACGGCATAGAGGTCTTGCAGTCCGTCGTTGTCGAAGTCGGCGAACTTGGCGCCCCACCCCCACAGGGTGTTGCAGGTGCCGGTCTCCTTGGACAGGTCGGTGAAGGTGCCGTCGGCGTTGTTGCGCCACAGCATGTTGCATTCCTTCATGTACTCGTCGGTGATGTTGGTGACGTAGACGTCCAGCCATCCGTCGTTGTCGTAGTCGGCTACCTCGGCGTTCATGCCTTTCTTGGTGTCGAATCCGCCCAGACCCTCTTGGGTGGCGTCACGGAAGGTGCCGTCGCCGTTGTTGAAGTAGAGCCGGTCCGTTCCGTAGTCGCCGGCCAGGTAGAGGTCGGGATGCCCGTCGTTGTCGAAATCGCCGTGGCCGGCGTCGAGAATCCATCCCTTCTGGTTGGCCAGTCCGGCCGCCTCGGTGCGGTCAGCGAACTTGCCGCCGCCCAGGTTGCGGAAAAGGGTGACGCCTCCCCCGTTGTGGGCGTCGTCGAGATTGTCGGGCAGCACGCGGGGGTCTTCCAGGTCGAGCAGACTGGAGGGGGCGAAGTAGTTGCCCAGCAGCACGTCCAGGCGTCCGTCGGAATCGTAGTCGAAGGCGATGGCGGCGATGGAGTTGGCGAACTGCTCCAGTCCGCTCGAGGCGGTGACGTCGCTGAAACGTCCCTGTCCTTCATTTCGATAGAGCAGCGAGGTGCCGAAGCGCACCACCAGCAAGTCGGAATGGCCGTCGTTGTCGTAGTCGAACCAGAGGGCGTCGGAGACGATGTTGTTCTCGTCGTTTCCGCCCGCCACTCCGGCCCGGGCGGTGACGTCCTCAAAGGTGCCGTCGCCGCGGTTGCGCAGCAAGGCGTTGGGGGCGTCCTCGGCCGAGGAGGTGAGGAAGACGTCGTCGTATCCGTCGCCGTCGAAATCATCCACCGCTACCGCGGCTCCGCCCGAGGTGAACATCTCCAGGACCTGGTCCTTAAGTCCGCGGAAGTCGCGCGTCCGGTGGGTGAAGCGGATGCCCGAAGACTCGGCCTGCTCCCGAAAGCTGATGGCCGGAGGGCTGTCCGGTTCGTGCGGTGAAGCCTGCGGCAGGCCCGGAGACGAGCCGACGGCGACAAGCAAGGCTGCCATGGTCAGGACGTTGAGGCGGGCGGCATTCATCACGGCTGTTCCTCCCCGCCCTGGGAGGACGGTTGCTGCTGGCTCCACAGTTCCCTCAGATCGCTGTCCACCCGCACGTTGGGATCGTAGCCGGCGTCCACCACCTGGGCCAGCGCCTCTCCCGAGGCCTCCACCCGCCGCTTGAGTTTCCGGCTGGAGGGGAATTCGCTCAGGCCCTTGCGCCACATCGCTTTGGCCTCTTCTTCCCGGCCCACCTTGTAGTAACCGTCCCCCAGCGAGAGATAGACGCGCAGGTGGTAGCTGCGCTTGGGTTGATCCTGCTGCATGGCGTAGGCCTTTTCAAGGTCGGCGACGCCCAGAGGGGCCCGGTTGAAGACCTTGGGCCAGAAGAGGTAGCTGTTGCCCCGCGTGTAGAGGCCTAGCCAGGTGGGACGGATCTCCACCGAGCGGGTGAAGTGCTTGAGCGACTTGTTGGCCAACAGCACCTGAGTGATGGAGCCCGCGCTGGGGATCTTGTCGACATAGGCCAATCCGTAGTTGAGGAAAGCGTAGGCCGCCTGGGGATTGTCGCTGGTGAGCTCTTGGAAGAACGCCAAGGCGCGGTCGTAGGCCCCGGCCTCGATGACCGTCATGCGGTACTCGCTGGCCAAGCGCAGGCTGTCGGGGTTTTCGGCCAGGGCCTGCTCGAAGAGCGTCAGGGCCTGCTCAAAGTCCTCGGCGGCGCGGGCCTCCTGAGCCTGACGGTACTGCTCTTCGAGGTCGTTGGCGACGACGGCCGCAGGTCCCGCCGCCAGGCAGAGCGAAAAGGAGGAGAACAGCAACAAGCGGGTCATGGTCAGCTTCATCGGATTTCCTCTCCACCGGCGCCTTCTTCCCTGGGAGCCAGAAGCGGCTGGGCCTGGGCCGACTGGCCTTCGGTGATGCGGTAGAGCCGGTTGGCTTGCAGCGGACCCAGCCGCTGGCGGCGTCCCGAGGGCCAGCGGATCTCGACTTGCTCGGCCTCGTCGGCCGCGCCCAGGCCGAAATGGAGACGGGTCGTGGACTGGGAGGCAAAGCCGTTTCCGCCGTCGACAAAGCGCATCTGGTTCCGTCCGCCGCTGCTGATGCGCACCTGCGCTCCCACGGCCAAACGGTTGGAGCCGGGAGATTTGAGGCTGAAGGCGATCCAGTTGGCGTCGGGGCCCAGAGGACGCTGGTTGCGGAAGAGATGGGGAGCGGCATTGGCATTGGAGACGAAGAGGTCGAGGCGTCCGTCGTTGTCGAAGTCGGCCACCGCGATTCCCCGTCCGTCGCGGGACGAGTCGAGCCCGTGGCGGGAAGCCTGATCGACGAAGATCTGTCCGCCCCGGTTGTGGAAGAGCCGCGATCGTTGATGTCCGCTCAGACTTCGCTGTCCCATGGCCGGCCATTTTCGCACGTCGCTGAGATCCATCCGGCCCTCCTCGTCGGCTTCGCGGATGAGCATCTCGAAGATGACGGGCACGTAGCTTTCTTCTCCCGCCGATACCCAGCCGTTGACCACGTAGAGGTCGAGCCAGCCGTCATGGTCGTAGTCGAGAAATTTGCCGGCCCAGCCCCAGCCGCTGTCGTAGGTTTCGGTTTCGCGGGCCACGTCCGAGAAGGTGCCGTCGCCGTTGTTGTGCCAGAGGAAGTTTCCTTCACGCATGTAGTCGTCGGTAATGTTGGTGACGTAGACGTCGAGCCGTCCGTCGTTGTCGTAGTCGCCCCAGTCGACGTTCATGCCCTTCTTGGTGTCGATTCCGATGGCCTCTCGGGTTCGGTCGCTGAAGGTGCCGTCGCCGTTGTTGACGAAGAAGCGGTCGGTGCCGAAATCGGCCGCCAGGTAGAGGTCCTGGTCGCCGTCGTTGTCGTAGTCGGCGTGTCCCAGGTCGAGCGTCCAGCCGCTGAGGCCGGCCAGTCCGGCTGAAGCGGTGGCGTCTTCGAAGGTGCCGTCGCCGCGGTTGCGCCAGAGGCGCAGTCCGCCCCCGTTTTGGGCCGTTTCCATGTTTTCGGGAAAGAAGCGCGGGGTGTCGGGATCAAAAATGTCGACGTCGGAAAAATAGCGTCCCAGCAGAATATCGAGCCAGCCGTCGCCGTCGTAGTCAAAGGTGATCGCGCAGATGGCATTTTGGCGGCCTAGCAGTCCGGCCTCGCGGGTGACGTCCTGGAAGGCGCCTTGTCCCCGGTTGCGGAAGAGAAGGCTCTGCCCGAAGCGCACCAGGAAGAGGTCGGGGCGGGCGTCGTTGTCGTAGTCGATCCAGAGGGCGTCGGCGGAGGCGTTGCGCGCGTCGTTACCCATGGCCAGGCCCGCTTCTGAGGCCACGTCGGTGAAGGTGAAATCGCCGTTGTTGCGCCACAGCAGGTTGCGTCCCTGGCTGGCCGAGTCGGTGACGTAGATGTCGTCGAATCCGTCCCCGTTGAAATCGGCCACGGCGGCGGCGGCGCCCAGCGCGGTATATCCCTGCATGATCTCGGCGTAAGGGTTGTCGAAAGTCCGGTTGCGGTGAGGAACCTCGACGCCTGCGGCGGCGCTTCGCTCTTGGAACCAGGGGCCTCCCTCGGGACCGGAAAGCGCTCCCGGAGAAAGGGTCGTCGCAACCACGGCAAGAGCCGATGTCAGTGCCGACGCTTTCATGGACGATCTCCCTTCCCTTTGGCTGTGTCCGTGTCGAGTTCTCCGCCCTTGCCTTCCACGACGTGGACGAGTTGGTTGGCGGCCAATCCGCTGAATTGCTGGCGCAGGCCGGAAGCGGGCCAGAGGACGGTGAGCCGGTCGATGCGCTCAGCCGACCCGATGCCGAAGTGCTGGCGCAGGGGATTTTGCGACCCATAGCCGTCGCCCAGCACCACCTCGCGCATCTGAATCTGTCCGCCTGCCCGCAGCACGATGCGGGCTCCCACCGCATCGCGGTTGGAGCGCCTGCCCTCTAATTGTACCTGTATCCAGCGACCGGCCGGGTAGCGGTTGCGCAGCAAGGCGTGACGGTCGTCGCAAGCCGCCACGGCCAAATCGAGGCGTCCCCGGTTGAGGAAGTCGGCTGCGGCCACTCCGCGGCTGTTGAGCAACAGTCCGGCGCCGCTGGCATATCCGACCTCGCGGAAGGTGCCGTCGCCCTGGTTCCAGAGCAGGCGGTTGCGCTGGTATCCGTGCCAGGAACGGCCCTGGAAGCGGTCGGGATCAAAGAGAGCGCCGCTCTTGAAGCGTTCGGGACGGTAGATGGAGTCGGCCAGGAAGTCGAGTTCGATCTCGGTGCCGGGACGCCCGTAAATCCAGCCGTTGGCGGCGTAGAAATCGAGGTCCCCGTCGTTGTCGAGATCGCCCGCCGCGTTGCCCCAGAACCATCCGGGCGGATTGGCGCGGGCCCGCCAGGTCACGTCCTCGAAGGTGCCGTTACCGCGATTGCGCAGCAAGGTGTTGCCCCAGGACATCTGCTGGAAGACGGGGAGAGGGTCGAGTCCGCTCTGGGAGGCGATTTCCCAGTAGATGGGCAGCTCGCCGAACAAGTATCCGGTGCGCAGCCTGTTGACGAAATGGGCCCACACGGTGGGCGCCTCGGCCATCCAGGCGAAGTCGGAGCGGATGTTGGTGACGTAGAGATCGAGGTGCTGATCGTTGTCGTAGTCGGCCAGGGTGGCGTTCATGCCCGCGCCGTAGGCCAGGGCGCCCGACTCGGTGGTGACGTCGGCAAAGCGTCCGCCGCCCAGGTTGCGGTAGAGGGTGTTGCGTCCGAAGTCGTTGACCACGTAGAGGTCGGGATCGCCGTCGTCGTCGTAGTCGCCGAAGACCGTCCCCAGGCACAGTCCCTTATCGCCCACGCCGGCCTCGCCGGTGATGTCGGTGAAGCGGAATCGGCCCTCGTTGCGGTAGAGGCGGTTGGCCTCGCCGTTGCGAGCGTACAGGAAGGTGGGGATGTCCCGGCGGGGGTCGATGTAGCGTCCGACGTAGACGTCGAGGTCGCCGTCGCCGTCGATGTCGGCCATGGAGGCCGCCGTGGTGCAGCAGTCCTGGCCCAGTCCCGAATCGGCCGTCAGGTCCTGGAAGGTGCCGTCGCCGAGGTTGCGGAAGACCTGATTGGGACTGAAGGTGCGGCTGACGAAGAGGTCGCGCCGCCCGTCGTTGTCGAGGTCGGCGAAGAGAGCCACGCTGACGCCGTCGAGTCCGCTCAGGCCGGCCGACTCGGTAACGTCCTGGAAGGTGCCGTCGCCGAGGTTGCGCATCAGTCGCAAGTGCACGCCGTCGGGAAAGAGGAGGTCGATGTGGCCGTCCTTGTCGTAGTCCGCGGCCGTGATGCCGCCGGGACCGTAGCGGATCATGGGGAAAGCCAAGCCGGCTTCCAGGAAGGGCGGATAGATGCGGTGGCGGAAATCGGTGCCGGAGGCGGCCGCCACGTCACTGAACAGGAGAGCCGGACTGCGGGTGCGTACGCCCTCTACCCACTCGGCGGAGGTCACCACCGGCCCCGCGCGCTGGGATGAAGCGTGGCCCGTTCCCCGATGGTCGGGACGCCCGCCGGCGGCTTCAACAACACCGCTGGAGGCAGCCGCCGAATCGGCGCGGGGACGAAAACGCAGGCGCCACATCATGGTGTCCTGCAGGCGCGATCCGTCGGAAAGCACCGTCCCTGAGACGGCGATGCGGACGGTGGCCGTCCACAAGGCGGACCGCTCTTCGATGCGGTGCAGGTTGATGCGGATGTCCTCGACTTGCAGTGCCGACAGGTAGCTGAGCCAGGACTGCACGGCTTGTGGGCGGTCTACGACACGCGGAGGCGGCGGCAACTCCTGCATGGTCAGGGGCGAATCCGTTGCCGGCGACCGGCCCCAGGCATCAGGGACCGTTCCGCTGAAATCAGGGGAAAAGCGGCGCGCGAGGGCCTGGCCGTCGCGCGAACGCAGTGCGTCCTGGAAGACTTGCAGCGAAGAGATGATGGCCCTTCCGTCCGCCAGGAAGGCCCGTCCGCGCCGGTCAGTGAGGGTAAGAGCGGCGAAGGAAGCGAGCAGAATCACGACAACGGAGAGCAGTAAACGCTTCCGACGGCTCATAGGATCTTGCACACGAAATGTTGGCTCGCCAACACTCTTTTAGGCTACCCTACCGGGAGAGCGAAATGCAACAGCCTCCCTGGAAAGGAATTCATGGCGCGCCTCTTCAGAGGACTGCGGAACGATGACCCCAAAAAACGCTACGACGCGGTGGTGGTGGGGGCCGGCGTGGCGGGACTGGTGGGCGCCGCACTGCTGGCCGAGGCCGGACTGAGCGTCCTGCTGGTTGAGCAGCACTACATGGTGGGCGGGTATTGCAGCACCTTCCGCCGCATGGGCTACACCTTCGACGCCGGCACCCACTTCTATCCGCTGCTTGGCAATCCCGGCACCGTCACCGGCAAGCTCATGAAGGATTTGAAGGTCGACTGCCAGTGGGTGGCCATGGACCCCGTCGACCACTTCCACTTTCCCGACGGAAGCTCCTTTCAGGTTCCCGCCGACTTCGACCTCTACCTGCGCCGCCTGAAAGAGCGTTTTCCTCAGGAAGCTCACTCGTTGGACGCTTTCTTCGCCGAGGTGCGAAGGCTCTACATGTACGGACTGGTGCAGTACTTCCGCTGGCGCCAATCGCCTCATCTGAAGCATTTCCAGGAAGAGACCCTGGCCCAGGCCCTGGACCGCCACTTTCAGGACAAGCGCCTCAAACTGCTGCTCTGCGCCGACAGCGCCCACTGGGGTTCGCCCCCCACTCGCACCTCCTATGTCTTCGACTGCATGCTGCGGCTGGCCTACTTTTTGGGCAACTACTATCCGCTGGGCGGATCGCAGCGTTTTGCCGACGCGCTGGCCCTGCGGGTAGAGGAGATGGGCGGCGACATCCTCATGAGCAGCCGGGTGCGGCGCATCGAGGTGGAAGAGGGCCGCGTCACCGGCATCGAAACCGTGACCGGACGCCAACAGACCGTCCACCGGGTCAGCACCCCGCGGGTGCTCTACAACGGAGACCTGCGCCTGCTAATGGACGAGTTGCTCGATTCCCGCTGGGTCCCCGACCGGCTGGCCGACCTGGTGAGCGGACTGCGCACCAGCGTCCCCTGCTACCTGACCCACATCGGACTCAAGGGCGCCAGCCGGGAGCGCCTGCAGGCCATCCACGGTTATTATTGGGACGTGTGGGACCCCGAAACACTGGCCCGCAACGGCTTCCGTTTCAAGCTCTTCGTTCCCACCCTCTACGATCCCTCGCTGTGCAAGCCGGATCGCCACATCCTCATCGTGCAGAAGGTCATCGACGAGGACTACCGGAGCATCAGCGCGGGAGACTCGCCCCCCCGCGATTCGGTGTGGCGCCAGGGAGCTTGCCGGCAGATCCTGGAGATGAGGCGAGAGCAAGGCAACGGCCAGCCGGCCGGTCCTCCCGGCGAGAAAAGCGGATTGGCGAAAGGGCCCTGGACTCGCCGCAAGCTCGACTTCCAGAACTGGGTGTGCGGGCAACTGGAGCGGGTCTGGCCGGGCATCCACAAGCACATCGAAGTGGCATTGACGGCCACCTCGGACACCAGCTTCCGCTACACGCTCAATCAAAAGGGCGCCATGCTGGGATGGGAGATGGCTCCCGACCAACTGGCGCAGGAACGTCCGGGACTGCGCGGCCCGGTCGATGGGCTTTATTTCGCCGGACATTGGACTCAGCCCGGCGGCGGAATCACGCCCGTCATCATCTCAGCCCAGCGGGCCGTCCAGATGGCGCTGGAGGATGCCGGACGCAGTGCATCGCCGCGGCCGGGACAATCGCCGCGTCCGCGCCCCTCTCCCCAGTCCGGCGGGGAACCAGGAAGAGGATGACCGGACTTCCCATCGATACCGTCCTCATCGTGGGCCGACGCCGAACCTGCGCCGAGGTCCTCCGCGACCTCCTCGGGTCCAGGGGAATCAGCTCCCGCCTGCTCCCTCCACTCCAGGCCCAGGGCTCCCTCGCGGCCCAGCCCCCGTCAACCCTGATCCTGGTTCCCCGCCTCTCCTCAGAACTGGACTGGGAGCTTACCCCGAGCCAGGCCGTCAAGCTGGCAAGAAGAGCGTTCGAGAAAGGCGTCGAGCGACTCATCCTCATCTCCTCCACCTTCATCTACCCGCCCAGCCACCACCATCCCGGATACGTGGGCGAAGACTACAGGACTGCGCGTCCCATGCCGGGGCCCGCCCGCTGCTGGACGGAGTACGAGACCCGCGTGGTGGAGGCTTGGGCCGATCCGTCCAGGTTGTGCGTACTGCGTGCGGCCCCCCTTCTGGGCCGCGCCGGCCAAGGTCCCTTTGGCGATCTCTGCTCTTCGGGACTGGCGGTCACGCCGCTGGGCTACAATCCCGTCATGCAGTTCCTCCACCCGGAGGACTTGGCTGACGCGCTGCTCAAGGTGCTCGAGAGCCGCCGCGGAGGAACTTTCAATATCGTCCCCGGCGGAGCCATTCCCTTGCGCGACGCGCTCTCGGCAACCGGCTCCCGCCGCTTGCCCCTTCCGGTCTCCGTCCAGCGCCCCGCCCGCCGCCTGCTGTCGAGGCTGGGACTGGCCGCTCACCCGGGTTGGACGGAGTACCTGCGCCATCCCTTCATGGCCAGCGGAGATGAGGCCCGCCGCCGGCTCGGCTTTCAGCCCAGGCGCACCTCGGCCCAGACGGTGTTCGACTTGATCGGGTCGCCCCAGCCGGCTCCGAGCTACGACCGATTCGGACTCGACCTCGACTACGTAGAGGCCTACGGACGCACCCTGCTGCGCTTTCTGCACGACTTCTATTGGCGTGTCGAAGAAAGCGGATGGGAAAACGTGCCCCGCCGGGGACGCGCCGTGCTGGTGGGCGTCCATCGGGGTTTCATGCCCTTTGACGGAGTCATGCTCATGCACGGGCTGGTGCAGCAAACAGGACGCTGCCCGCGCTTTCTGGTCCATCCTTCTCTGGTCAAGTTTCCGGGGCTGGCCAATTTCATGACCAAACTGGGAGGCATCCCGGCCAATCACGCCAATGCCGACTGGGTGCTGCAGAAGGACGAGATCCTGGGCGTCTATCCGGAGGGCATCCAAGGAGCCTTCACCCCTTACCGCGACGCCTACAGCCTGGGACGCTTCGGACGCAGCGACTTCGTACGCATGGCCCTGCGCAACCAAGCTCCCATCCTGCCGGTGGTCACCGCCGGAAGCGCTGAGATTTTCCCCATCCTGGGCCGGGTCGACTGGAAGTGGTTCCGGCGTTTCACCGAGTGGCCCTACCTGCCGATCACTCCCACCTTCCCTCTGCTGCCGCTTCCCTTGCCCTCCAAGTGGCATACCCGCTTCCTGCCCCTCCAGCAGGTCCAGAAGGAATACGGCCCTTCTGCCGCCGATGACCCCACGGTCGTGCGCCGCATCAGCATCCAAGTGCGCGACCGCATGCAGGAGGAGGTGCAGCGTCTGCTCAAGGCGCGAAGGTCGATTTGGCGATGAAGGGTCCAAGTCAGATTAGGGCCCTTTGCCGGCCTCCATTCTCAGGAAAGCTGGGGAATCTTTCTTTCGTCAAAGGCCGGCAAAGAACCATCGCGGTCCATCGGCATGGAGCAACCGGGGAGCCGCAAAAGGGGGGAGGACCAACCCGCGTCAAGCCGGCCAATCATGAGCCGACAACTTGCGTTTCAATCGGTTGGACCGGCTCCACATCAGCATCTCGATGCCGGAGGCCCGATTCGCAGGACAAGCATGCAAAAACCACCGTTACGCTATCGTCACGGGAACGTATGGTCGCCAATTTTTTGCGTCACTCTTTCTCGATGTGCCCGCGATCCGGGCTTGGCAGACTCCCTTGAGACGGCTATCCTGTCGCTCTTGGAGTCGCGATGACAACTGAAAAACGCACCCAACCCCAACTGCCCGATGCCCGCAATGCCGAGATCCTGGTGCATGTGGGAGGAGAACTGCTGCCGCGCCAAGAGGCCAAGGTCTCGGTCTTCGACAGTTCGGTGCAGGGAGGCGACGCGGTGTGGGAAGGCCTGCGCGTCTACGATGGACGCATCTTTCAACTCGACGCCCACCTCGACCGCCTCTTCGACTCCGCCCGCATCATGGCCTTCACCGACTTGCCTTCGCGCGACGAAGTCAAGCAGGCCATTTTCGCCACCTTGAAGGCCAATGGGATGCGCGACGGCGCCCACATACGCCTGACCCTGACAAGAGGACGCAAAGTCACCTCGGGGATGAATCCTCATTTCAACCAGTACGGCCCCTGCCTGATCGTGCTGGCGGAATGGAAGGAACCCGTCTATGACCGTGCCGGAATCCGCCTGATCACCTCAGCGGTGCGGCGCAACACCCCTCAATGCCTCGACTCCAAGATCCACCACAACAACCTCATCAACAACATCCTGGCCAAGATCGAGGCCAACCACGCCGGCGCCGACGACGCCCTCATGCTCGACATTCAGGGCTTCGTTTCGGAGACCAATGCCACCAACGTCTTCCTGGTCAAGAAGGGGATCTTGCTCACGCCCCACGCCGACAGTTGCCTTCCCGGCATCACCCGCGGAGTCGTCATGGAGATCGCCCGCCGTGAGGAGATCCCCCTGCAGGAGCTCAATATTTCGCTGGCCGAGGTCTACCGGGCTGACGAGATGTTCACCACCGGCACCATGGGCGAGTTGAGTCCGGTCCTGGATGTCGACGGACGTCAAATCGGAGACGGATCCATAGGGCCTCTCACCCGGCGCCTCCAATCCCTCTACGCCCAGCTCACATCGACCCTTGGTGAACCCATTCCGTTTTGAGCCGCGGACCACAGAAGGGCTAGAGGCGGGAATAGGCGCTGACGGATGTCTTGTCGCCCAGGATGGCTCCGGCTCTGACGAACGCGCGTTCGCCGATTTGGCAGCCGCGGCCCAATACGGCGCCGGAAACCACGGCCTCTCTTTGGATGCGGCAGCCAGGCCAGAGCACGGAGTTGCGGATGAAGGCCCCCTCCTCGAGCCGGCAGTTGGCGCCGATCACCGAGTGCACCACGCGCACGTCCTTCTTGAGCACGCACTTCTCGTCTACCCGCGAGAACTCGTCGACCTGGCCGGACTCATGGCGGGGCTTGTGGTGGGTCCGCTGGAAAGCCGCGAAGCGGGGAGGGGCGATCTTGCCGTCCAGGAAGTCCATGTTGGATTGCAGGTAGGCAGCCGGACGGGTGATTTCCAGCCAATCCTGCCCCACGTCCAGGGCATGCATCTCGACCTTCCCCTCTTCCAGCAGAGCCGGGAAGACATCGGTTTCGAAGAAGCAGGCCCGACCCTCGGGAATCCGCCCCAGGACTTCGGGCTCAAGGATGTAGAGTCCGGCATTGATGCGGTTGGTTCGGACCTGTTTTCCCCGTGGACGCTCGACGAATCCGCTGACGCGCTTCTTGGCGTCCACCTCCACGATGCCATAGGCCTGCGGGTTGGTGACCCGGCAAGTGCCGATGGTCAGAGCCGATTTGCGCCGGGCGTGGCGCTTCAGCAACTCTTGCAGCGGACGTTCGATGAGCACGTCGCCGTTGAGAACCAGGGTGGTGCCTTCCAGAATCGTCTCGGCCAACTTGACGGCGCCGGCTGTGCCCATGGGCTGGTCTTCAACCCGATAACGGACGAGCATGCCGAAACGGCTGCCGTCCTCAAGCATGGACCGGATCTTGCGTGGAAAATAGGAGAGGCTGAGAACGACCTCGGTGACGCCCGCGTCCTTGAGGCGTTGAAGCTGGAAAAGCAACAGGGGCAGATTCCCGACCGGCAACAACGGCTTGGGAGTATGAGCGGTCAGTGGCAGCAGTTCACCGCTGTCGCCTCCGAGCAGGATCAGCGCCTTGGTCACGTTTGTCATGCTAGCACCTCGGATGAACGCCTTCAAAGGTCACAGGGACCGCCCAGCCTCCGGGCCGGGCGGGGAGCTTGCTGCCATGAGCCTCCTGCTGTGATAGGCTTTTCCCAGCCCTTGGCCGCCTTGGGCCAGGAGCTTCTCTTCTGCCACCAGCAAGCGACCTAGGAGAGGAC
The DNA here is from genome assembly GCA_035471785.1 of Acidobacteriota bacterium. Lineage (NCBI taxonomy): Bacteria > Pseudomonadati > Acidobacteriota > Acidobacteriota bacterium. Next base: position 16,865 of record DATIPQ010000074.1, on the reverse strand, counting down.
CCTCGTGAGCGACGACAGTCTCCCATCCGACCCCCCGCCCTCCAGCGAACCTCTGGGAGCCCGTTGGCTGCGCCTTTGCCAAGGGGCCGATCAACTTGAGCACGCCGTGCTCCAATTCACGCAAGGAGGAAGTCCCCCGGACAAAGCCGCCATCTCCTATTTGGAGGCGGTCCTAGAAGACTTCCCCAAGCCTGAGGACCCCAGCCGGGACGTGCAGGCCTTGGCTGTCCACCGCCTGGCCTACTCGGTCTACGAAGCCATCGTCACTCTAGCCTGATGCGCATCATCGCCGGCAAATACAAGCGCCGCAGCCTGGCCGCCCTCAAGGCCGATATCCGGCCCACCAGCGACCGCCTCCGCGGAGCTGTCTTCGATGCCTTGGGGCCTATGGTGCACGGCGCCGTCTTCCTGGACGCCATGGCGGGCAGCGGAGCCATGGGACTGGAAGCCCTCAGCCGGGGAGCCAGCCACGTCATTTTCAATGAGCGCGACCGCCGCGTCCGCCGGCTGATCGAGCGAAACCTCTCCTTGTGCCAGGTGGAGGAGGGATACGAAATCCACTCCATGGACGTCTTCGTGATGCTGCGCGAGTTCCAGCCCCGCTTGGCACCCGACATCCTCTATTTCGACCCACCCTACCGCTTCGGCCGCTACTCCAAGCTGGTCGAAAGGCTGGCCCGGTCCGCGCTTCTCGGCCCCCGGGCGGTGGCCGTGATCGAGTCCTTAAAAAGGACCGACTTCGATCCCTCATCCAGCGGCCTGAAGCAGTTCAACCAACTGACGGCAGGCGACAGCGCGGTGCGCTTCCTGCGCCGGACTCACCCTGGGGATTGAAAGGGCGGGCGCTCAAGAAGGCGGCGGACCTCCTTTCAGGTAACGGTAGTCCTGATAGAGTCCCTTGCGGCGCAAGTGCATCCTCAAGTGGCGCAAGGCCGCCAGCAACCGCGAACGCAAGGTGGAATAGGGCAGACCGCAGCGACGGCAGATTTCACGGATGGATCGGCGGCGCGGTCCGAAATAGACTCCAAGGGCGAAACTCAGGTCAGGCGGCAGGGCCGAGCTGACGCGGCGGATCTCCTCGATGACTCTCAGGCGCAGATCTTCTTCCTCTCTTTCCAGCAGCAGCGTCAAAGGTGTGGGGACGGGATCGGGAACCTGGGCGGCGCGGATGTGCAACAGATGCCTGCAACGACGACCGCGGCGGCGGTAGTGATCGAGGCTCACGTTGACCAGCACCCGCCGCAGATAGGGAAAAGTCGGCTCGACCGGACTGCTTCTGCTCAGCAGCCGCAAGTAACTCTCCTGCATCACATCGTCGCTGCTGGAGGAATCCGCGACCATGGTTCGGACGACCTTTCGGAAAACGGCTTCGTGTTCTTGCCAAAGCTGTTCCAGCGGCATGCCTTTTCGCCATGCACTTCGCAGATCGGGGCGGTGGACACGTTATAGAGGTATGAAGAAAGGAAACCAGCGTGGACGCGCCGAGTATAGGATCGAATTTCAAGACTTGTCAAGCGGAGTTGGCGGTCCTTTAGCGGCTTCCGGCCCGGGCCGGTGCGTGCACGATTTGCGCAACGACTTCGCTTTGCTGCTGGCCGTGGTCCGGCCCCGTCTGCCCGCACTCCGCTACCGCCGCTGCCTGACTATGCAGCGGCGGGCCGACCGGGCCCTGGTCAAGGGACTCAAGCCCGGGCAGCGGCCCGCCCAGGCCGCCCTCAAAGACCTGCACGGACTTTTCACGGTGTTGGACAAAGGCGACTTCCCCCGTGCTCACTTCGACCGCATCTGTCTCCGTTACCAGGAACTCTTCCTGCCGGATCCTGGCCGAGAAGCTAGCGAAGCTGACCGAGAAAGTTCTCCACCGAGTCCTGAAGATCGTAAACCTCAGCCATGGCGATGAGGAAGTCCTCCTCCGAGCAGTCCAGGACCCGCTGGATTTCCTGGCGACAGGCTTCCTTCAGGTCGTCGGTGAGCGTGCCGTCGGCCAAATGAGCCATCAGATTGGCCACGGCGGCAACAACCTCGAATTCTTCCTCCTGCTCGCCTATCTGGACTTTCCGCAACTGCCCCAATTCATGGAAGGCGCAGGCCTTGCTGACCGTGTCGGGAAGTTGCCATCGGTCGCACAACAGCACTCCGAAGCGTTGATGGGAGGGCAGCCCAAGACGCTCTTCCGCCTGGTAGAAGAAGCATCGCCGGCCTTGACTGTACTCCGTCAGGGCGCTGTAGTGGTCGGGAAAGAACTTCATGTAGACGAGCTTGCCGATGTCGTGCAGCAGCACCGCCGTGTAGAGGCCCTCCAACTCGAGAGAGCGGAAAAAGAGCCGGGCCACGCTGCGCGAGATCAGGGCGCTGTAGAAGGAGTGGCGCCAGAAGTCCTGGAAATCGGACGGCTTGCGCGGTTCCAGCACTTTCATGACCGAGAGCGCCATCACCAACCGGTTGATTTCAGCCAGACCCAAAAAGGCCACTGCCTGATTGATCTGATCGATGCGGCGCGGAAGGGAGTAGTAGGCTGAGTTGACCAACTTGAAGACCAAGGCCACTAAGGCGGCGTCGGAAGAAAGCAGCTTGGCGATCTCCCGAGGACCGGTATCGCCCGAACTGATCTTCTCCATAATCCGGGTTGCCACCTCGGGCAGAGGAGGCAAGGCGAAGTGGTCCTTGAGAAAACGGGCCTCGTCGATCTCAATTGGCTGCAGTTGACCGTCCGTCAATTTGCTCATAAACGCCCTCTGAGGAGAGGCGGCCCACACCATACGGGTCCCCCTAAACGGCTTAAGAAAACCGAGCCCTTCTTTTCAGCATACCCCAAAGGACTGGCCGATTTGTTCAGGTAATTGAGAAAGAAGCTCTTTATCGTCCCGCTTGGCCTTCAATGGGTTTCGGGAAGGGAGTCCGAAGAACGAGGGTCGAAGAGCGGGGGCGGAGAATCCTTCCAAATATGGGCCACCTTGCCGGGCAAGGGGCGGTAGGCACGCTCGCGCAAGGCGCCGGGGACCAATACCGGCTTGCCTGAAGGCAGCAGCAAGCCCACCGAGGAGAGGAGAGTGGGGACGATATCGAGTGTGGTGTGAAGCTCGGTCAAAGTGTGCCCCCGGGCCAACCCGGTCTCGTCTCCACCCCACAACATGAAGGCCGTGCGGGTGACGATGGGCCGCAATCCGGAGTGGTTGCCTCCTGAAGTACGGGCCTTGGAATTGAAGTTCCACAATTCTTCGGCCCAGATGATGAAGTCGGGACGCATGGTGGCGTACTTGCGCTTGAGTCCCCGCAGATAGCGCTGCTTCATCTCTTGGGAGGAGAAGTGGACCAGGTATTTGCGGAAGTTCGGGTCGTCGACCATTTCGTCCACGGGATCGTTGATCAGGTCGAGGATGATGATGGGCGCAATCGAGTATTCGCTTCGATGGGTGGCGCGGCGCCACTGATCGGCGGGATGAAAGCGGCGCATCCATTCCGCTGAAACCGGCTCTCCCTGGTCGGAGTGGAGAAGCCCCAGGGGATCGAGGTCGTCAACCAGCTCGAAACGGTACCGTCCCTGGGCGTCCTGGCTGATGTGAGAGGTGGGCAGGTACATGATGCGCCCGTCCTCAGTGTCCAGCAGCAGAGCCGAACCTCCCTTGCCCGGGTGCCCCTTGGCCGTCGACATGACCCAGGCGGCGTTGCGCAGGCGCAGGCCGGACGGTGCCAGCTCTTTTTCCTGCAGCGCCGAGCGGACGCCTTCGGCCTGCAGAGGCGTCACCACCAGGTCATAGGGATTGCGGTCGCCGTTGACGGGGGCGTTGGGCGCCCGGTAGTCGCGCAGCAGCTTGAAATAGTCCATGGGCTGGGACTGCCCCTGAGGATCGACGGTGGTCGAGACCCACTTCAGGTCTTCGTCCAGACCGATGGTGTAATTGGCCAGTTGGTGAACGTTGTTGGAGAGTCCCAGATACTGTTTGGGGATGTAGTCATCGATGGCGAAGTCGCCCGCGAATACATCATCAAAGTAGAGGCCGTCCTCCCCGGCCTTGTCGAAAGTAACGGCCATCAGCCGGGAGAGGCTGTCCACCTGAGGACGCCCGCGCTTCACTTCGGAATCGAGCCGTCGGTAGATGTCGAAGGAAGTGCGGTCGGCCTTGTCGTTCAGATTGGCGGCCAAGTCGGCGGCTCCCTCCAGGTAGTCGCGCTGCAGTTGCAGGTCGGGCTGCAGCCAGCGGCGGGTTTGCTCCAGCGTCTCTCTGAAGAGGCGACGCAAGCGCTCGAACCGCTGCGGACCCGGCTTCTTCTTCAGTTCCATGAGAATGAGATGGAGGCGGTTGAGGTCGTCGTTGCGCAGGTAGGTGGCGGCGCGTCCGTTGCCGAAGGGATCGATGTAGGCGGTAACGTAGCCGTCCTCTCCGGCCGGGCCCTGGTTGTAGGGCGAGAAATCGCTTTCGTAGATGCGCGGACGGTCCATGCCTGGAATGGGCACCGAGAGGGCGCTCCAAGCCGCTTCCACCAGCAGGGTCTTGACGGTGTGTCCGCCGTACTGCCGGGTGCGGAACACCTTGGTGATGGGGAAGGAATAGCCGACTTGCCCCGGTTTGATCTCCGAGCCGTGGTCGGAAGCCAGGGCCACCACGGTGCGGTCGCGGCGCTCGCTGCGGGAAACGGCGCGGAAGATCTGTCCCACTTCAGCGTCCAGCACGGTCAGCCAGTGAATGAGGTTGACGGGATGGGGATCGACGTGCTGCTGGTGGTCCATCAGGGTGAAGAGCGGCGAGACGAAGTCGAAGCGCTCCTCTCCCTGCAGATCCTTTTCCAGGATCTTTTCGGCGGCGATCTGAGCGCTCATCTCCTGGTTGAACTCGGTGTAGTCGAGTCCGGTCACCTGCCGCGAAACGTGGGCGCGGGCGATGCCCATCACCCCTTCCCCGTCGGCAGTCAGCCATCGCTTGCCGCCTTCCAGAAGCAGTTCACGGTTGGCCGTGCGGCGGTAGATGTGAGGACCCACCCAGATCCTCATGGGGTCGTAGTAGTCGAAGATGAAGGGCAGGCCGACTTGATCAAGCCTCCAGGTGGCCGAAGTACGGGCTTCTCCGTAGGGGGCGCGCACTTTGAGGGCGTCGATGGTGTCGCGCAGCCCGTCCAGATGAGAGCGCAGGTAGCTGGTGTCACGGCTGAAAGTGCCGTGACCCTTGATAACGCTGGGATGGCCCGTCTCGATGACTCCCCAGGCCACCGCCGAGAGGGTCAGGGTGTGGGAATACATGTTGTCGAAGACGACGCCGTCCTGGTAGAAGAACTTTCGGATGTTGGGCAGGACGAACTGGCGCCCGCTCTGCTGCTGGTAGGCCTCGATGGCCTGCTTGAGGTCCTGGGCGTAAGGCAGGCGGCGCATCAGGTCTTGGCGTTCGGGCATGGCCACCGCGGCCAGCAGGTCGGGAGGCAGCCCGTCGCATTTGATCATGACCAGGCGTCCAGGCTCGGCTTGGCGGGCTGTCTGGGCCCAGCACAGGGAGGCGGCGGTCAGCAAGCAGACGGGCAGGAGTTTCAGCACGGTTTTGAGCGTCATCTTCATCTTGAGGTTCGAACCATAAGTGGGCGATCGGTCACTGGACTATTGAATCTCGGGTTGAAGGGCGCCGGCCCGCGAGGCTTCCTCTGGAGAGTCCTGCGAACTGCCGGGAGCAGCTTCCTTCCAGAGCGAGGCTTGCAGGTGGCGCTGCACACCCCGCAGGTGGTCGAGGCACAGCCGCCGTTCGGCCTGCAGCCACTCGGGCTGCTGCTGCAGATCGGCCTGGGCCAGTTCTCGTTCGGCCTCTTTCAGCAGCAGTTCCACCCTGGCTTCCTTCTTGCGGAACTTCTTGGCCGCCATGGAATTGGAGGCGATGAACCGGGGCACCTGCTGGATGAAGTCGACGGCCCGGCTCACGTGCCAGGGCGAGACGCGAGTCAGATCGCCGTCGGACTCGACCAGAGCCTCAAGGTAGCCCAGGTGCTTGCCCATCTGCTTGTTAAAGAAGTCGGCCTGCTCGCGTTGCAGTCGACGCTCCTCTTCTTGGGCACGCCGGGTGAGGCGCTCCTCCAACTGCTCGAGGTCGGCCTGCAGTTGCGTCTCGCTCAGGCCCCGGTCGGCGTAGAGGCGGCGCAGGGAATGGCGGCTGATTTCCAGCATCTGGACCATTCGGTCCCGGCCGCCGGCCCGGGCGCCGGCCAGCTTTTCGGCTTCCAGGCGGAACTCCACCAGAGCCTCCAGCGATTGATCCTCGCGTCCGCTGCGCAGCCGTCCCAGCGCGCGCAGCGACGCTTCCACCTCTTCGAGAGGAACCGAACTGACGTAGGATTCGTCCACAAAAAGCTCCAGGCGTCGGATGTGGAAGCGTTGCTCGAGATAGGTGCGGTAAGCCTGATAGTCGTCTGCCGTGAGCGGACGCGGCTTGATGTCGAAGACGTTGCGGATGCGGCGGTTGCGGATGCGGCGAGCCGCCAGCAACGCCATCTCGCCTCCCTCGGCCTGAAGAGCCCGGTAGTCGAGTTGGGCCTGCAGGCGCTTGACCCGTCCCGGCTGCACCAGCGGATTGATGGTCAGCCGCTCCACCTTCTGCAACAGCTTGTCGGCCATCTCGGGCTGAAAGTACATCTGGTTCATGAGGGAGAGGCGCAGTTCCTCGATGCCCAGGGCCAACTTGGAGTCGGAAAGCAGGGTGATGCCCTTGCGGTTGGCGGCGAAGCTGACGGCTTGGTTGGCGATCTTGTAGATGCGTCCCAGGTGCGACGCTCCCAGGGCCTCGTTGCCCAGCTTGCGCCAGTAGGTGGCCGACTCGCGCAAGCGGGGGTTGGAGGGCCGGAAGAAGTCCACCACGATGATGGGCTTAAGCGCCATATTGCTCTGGTAGACGTAGAGCGCCAAGGGAACCCGGCGCCCGTCTTGGGCCGCCTTCTGCACCTCGGGATCGATGAAGGGGTCGTAGGTCAGGTCGAAGGGATTATCGATGCCCCACTCGATAGGCGGCTCCTCAGGTGCGATCGAGGGATCGTAATAAAGGATGCCTCCCAGCGACATGGGGATGCCCGAGGGGGTGTGGCGCTGCAATTCCTCGTAGCCCAGTCCGTACTCGTTGGCGTCGCTGGCCAAGCGGCAGGAGGTCCCCCACAAGTGGTCGCGCATCTCGTTCTCGAAGCCGTGCACGAAGCTTTCCTTGGACTCGGGCAGGACCCAGCGTCCCAGCATGTGACGGTTGGAGAGCAGGCGGAACTTGATCTCCTGGATGGCGGCCGGCGAAAGAGGCTCGCGGCGAGGCGTGGTGCGGGCCACGTCGCCGTACCAGAGCAGTCCCACGTAGGTTTGCTGGAAGTTGCGGTTCTGGGCGTCAGCGCGGCGCAGCAGCATCCCCCGGTAGAAGAACTGGCCCAGGAAGGAGAAGTCGGCAAAGGAGAGCCCTTGCTTGATGCCGTTGAGAAAGAGCGAGACGTTGGAGCGCTGGTGTCCGTCGATGACCTCGTAGGTGGTGTCGGGAATGCGGATGTCGCCCTGCTGCCACTGCTGTTGAAAGTGCTCCAACTTGCGGCCCAGGTCCCTGAGCTGGCCCGAGGGAGGACGCTTGCGGGCGGTAAAGCCTGGAATCGCCGCCCGCAACCAGCTCAGGACGCCCGGAGTGTCCTGCCCCAGGTTCCAGACGGCCAGCCACTCGCCCGGATCGTTTTCGGGCGTCAGCGAACGGTCGACCAGGAAGGTCACCAGCGGACGAAACTCCCATTGGCCGTCCAGCAGGCGCTCGGTCCCTACCGTGGTGAGGACCACCTTTTCCCCTTCCATGACCGGGTAGTCGATGCGCAGGGGGAAGTCGCGCACCGCAATGCGAGCGCGGGGGCCGTGGGGATCGATTCGGTCCAGCGGATGGGCCTCGCCCCAAAAGGCCGTCTCGGGCACGTCGCCCTCGCCCTCCATAGCTTCAGCGACGGAGGGCCCTCCTCCGCCACCGCCAGCCGACAAGGCCAGGCCCAATAACTGAGAGACCAATAAAATGCTCAACAAGCGTTTCATCATCTGCATAAGCGTTCGGTTAGAGATCGTCCACGATCTGGTTGGTCAAGGACAAGGCTTGCCTTTCCTCCTCGCAGATTGTCTGCTTCAAGTCCTGGCCGGACTCGGATTGGGCGTTGATGGCTCCGGCTCCCTGCCCGTCGGGAACCCCTTGCGAGAATCCGTGAATGGCCAGCACCGAGAGGCCCACCGCCGCCCAGGACAGCCCCCGCAGACGCCTGATGACGCCCAAAGTCAAGCCATAGGCGCCCTCGCGTCCCATCAGGCGCAGGATAACCATGTTGCCGCCCTCGAAAGCGCCCAGGTTGCCTGGGATGATAAATCCTCCGAAGTTGACCACCTTGGTCAGGGCCTCGACGACAAAGGCCTCCATCAGGGTCACGTCGAGTCCCAGAAAACGCAGCACCAGATAGACTTCCACCACGCTGCAAGCGTGTCCCGTCAAGTTGAGCAGGGCCGAGGCCGCAAAATCCTTGGGCCGGCGGCGGAAGAAGCCGTAGATGGCCGATTCCAATTGCAGGGCTCCGTCCCGCTTGTGACGGGCCCAGCGGCGCAAGCGGGCGATCCGTTCCAGGAGGCGCAGGAAGCCCGAAGCAAAGGGGACTTGGCGCCGCAGCGCCAGCAGGGCCAGCGCCGCGATCAGGCCGAAGACCAGCAGCACCAGGAAGTTGTAGCGGCGGACGCCCTCCGGCAAGGCCACCACGGTAGGGGCCAGCAGAGTGCCGGAGATGATGACCAGCACTCCGGTAAAGGTGAACATGGCGCGGTCGATTACCACCGAGGAGACCCGGTGCAGGCGGGGGACGGAAGTGCGCCGCAGCATCATCGCCCGCGTGGCCTCTCCCACCACCTGTCCGGCGAAAGACATCATGGCCACGGCTTCTCCGGCCAGGCGTACGCCCACCATGGGCAGGTAGCGGGGACGGTGCTGAGCGGGGATGGTGAATCGCCAGGCCCATGTCTTTGCTAGATGCGAAAGCCCCCCTAGAGCGATCAGAATTGCCAGCCCCCATCCCACTTCGGCGATGCCCTCCCACAGGCGCCTCCAACCGGTGCTGTGGATGAGCCAGGCGAACAGCGCCAGCCCCAAAAGGGCCAGGGCGATTCGCAAGGCGGTACGTCTTCCCGGCAATCGTTCTCTCCAGAGGGATGCTGCAATCGTTTCGCCTCATGAGCAGACAGGGCAACCGCCGTCGCGGCCGCTCTCAATCGTTAGCCGTCAGTCTAACACAGCCGTCCGCGTTTTCCGCCCTGGGCGGGCGGCCGTCCCGACCCCGTTTTTTGGGGGATTCCACCCAGCCCTGTCGACGAATCTCGCCCAGCCGTCCTTTCCCGATGGCACCCGGCGTGCTTCAGTTGCCGGCAGGGAGGGCATCATGTGGATGCATTCAAGGAACCTGACAACGACTGTCCCGGCCCCTGTCTGGCTCGCCCTCTTCCTCCTTCTGCTGACGACGAGCTGCCAAGAGCCGTTTTACTTGCCCCAAGGCGACCCTGAAGCCGGACGCGAAGCATTCCAGCGCCAGGGATGCAATTACTGCCACCAGGTGGCGGGTGAGGACTTCCAGCCGTCCATTCAACCGCCTGTCCCCTTCAAGCTGGCGGATCCCCGCGCGCCCAAGTCGAGACAATACCTGGCCGAGTCGATCATCTCCCCCTCGCACCGCTTCGCACGACCGCCTCACATCCCCATCGTGACCGATCCCCCGGTGATGACCGAACGGCCCGAGTACAAGAACATCCGCCGCGAGGACGGCGAGTCGAGAATGCTCGACTACTCCGAAGTCCTGCTGGTGCGGGAATGGCTTGACTTGACCGACTACCTGGAAGAGCAGCAACGCAAGGCCGGCGGCAACTGAGCCCTTGACCGAGAGCGGCGCCACTTCGGGAACCCGCGGGCCGGAGTCCTCGTCTTGCTACAATGTAGGGCGTGAATGCCTAGCCCTCTCTCGGGAAAGGACTTATGAGTTACGACGTGATCGTCATCGGAGGCGGGCCGGCGGGAGCCACTACGGCTGCCCTGACCGCCGAAAAGGGCCATTCCACACTGCTCTTGGAACGCGATCCCCAACCCCGCTTCAAGATCGGCGAATCCCTCATGCCGGGGACCTACGGCACCTTCAAGAAGCTGGGAGTCCTCGACCAGCTCAAGCAAAGCTGTTTCCAGCGCAAGTACTCGGTGCAGTTCATCAGCCGGGACGGCCGAGCTTCCTCGCCCTTTTATTTCCGTGAGAACGACGACCACGAGCGTTCCGACACCTGGCAGGTGCTGCGCAGCGAGTTCGATCAGATGATGCTCGACAACGCCAGCCGCAAAGGGGCCGAGGTGAAGCGCGGCGTCAAAGTGCTCGACGTGCTCTTCGAAGGAAAACGGGCCGTGGGCGTGGAGGCCAAGATGGCGGACGGCGAAATCCGCGAGATCGCGGCCCGCGTCGTCGTCGACGCCAGCGGACAAAGCGCCTTCCTCAGCCGCAAGCTGGGGATACGAAGCTATGATCCCGAACTGAAGAAGGCCGCCGTCTACGCCCACTTCGAGAACGCCTACCGCGACGATGGGCGCGACGAGGGAGCCACTCTGGTGGTCCACACCGAAGAAGAAGATTCCTGGTTCTGGTACATCCCGCTCCACGAAAACGTGGTCAGCGTGGGCGTGGTCGGAGACCTCGACTACTTGATCAAGAGCCGCGACAACGACATGGAGGCGGTCTTTCAAGAGGAACTGGACCGCTGCGACTTCGTCAAAGAGCGCCTCAAAGACGCCAAGCAGCTCTTCCCCGCTCAGGCCACCAAAGAGTTCTCTTACCGTTCCCAACAGATGGCCGGGGACGGATGGGTGCTGGTGGGCGACGCCTACGGCTTCCTCGATCCGATTTATTCCTCGGGAGTGTTTCTGGCTCTCAAGTCGGGAGAATGCGCCGCCGACGCCATCCACCGTGCGCTCGAGTCCGGCGACCTGTCAGGCCAACGGCTGGGCGATTTCGGCGATGAATTCAAGCGAGCCATGGACGCCGTCAAAAAGCTGGTCTTCGCCTTCTACACCAAGGACTTCAGCTTCGCCAAGTTCCTGCGCGAGTATCCCCACAACCGCCAGCCCTTGGTCGACCTCCTGGTGGGCAACATCTACGGCAAGGACTTCAGCAACTTCTTTCGAGATCTCTCCACCATGTGTCCCTTGCCCGAAACCGCTCCTGAAGAGCGCCAAGCGGCCCCCTCAGCCCAGGTCTCATAAAATGAAATGCTTTTCGAAAGATCCTTGTAAGGACTTTTCAGTCCTCTGCCGCTAGGCTGTCCTCATGACCGCCGATTGACGGCGGAAGGCGGATCAAGCACTGCCGTCCCTAGCGAGATCTCCCACCTGCGGTGCCGATCCGCCTTTTTTGCCTCTCTCCTCTGCACGCCTAAGCGATGAGGTCGCGGCGCATGATGGGGCGGGTGGGGGAGCGGCGGGCTACCTCGCGGAAACCGGCCGACTCGAAGGCTCTCGGAATCCCCGTCCAGGCAAAGGCGTCGGGGATGGGCTTGCCGCTCTTGGGCTCCACCGGATATCCCTCCAGCAGCCTGGCGCCCTGGCCGCGGGCGTACTCGCAGGCGGCCCGCAGCATTTGAGTCGAAAGGCCCTGCCGGCGCTGAGGACGTTCGATGAACAGGCAGGAGACCGACCAGCAAGGCTGATCGTCGACCGGCTTGAGAATGCGCGAGCGGGCCAAGGACGAATAGGCTTCACGGGGAGCCAGCGCGCACCAGGCCACCGGGCGTCCTCCCAGGTAGCCGAGGAGGCCGGGAACCGTCCCCGACTCGACCAAGTCCTTCATGGCCGCGCGGTTTCCCTCGCCCTTTTGCGCCTGGAACTGCTTGCGCGTGAGCCGCCAGTACATGCACCAACAGCCCCCGCAGGCACCCCTCTCGCCGAACAATTGCTCGAAATCCATCCATCGTCGGGGTGTCAAAAGCCGGATCTCGAGGGGATCACTCATAAGCCTTGGCTCTCCAAAAGCTCCAGCAAGTCCGGCATCAGGCCGTGGCCGGCTCGGCTGGTTCCAACTCGGCGCCGGAGTGTGCCACCTTACGGCGCAGCAGATCGGTCAGATGGGTCAAGGGAAGATCATCGCGGCGGCTGCGCAAAACGGCCGCCGACCAGGTGCGGTAGATGCCTCCGCGGCCCAGGCGGATAGCGCGCAAGTGGCCGCCTTCCAGCTTGGGAGAGAGGACCCAGCCGGCCAACACCGTGATTCCCAGGCCCGCCCGGACGGCTTCAACGACCGCCTCGGTCAGGCGCAACTGGGAGACCTGCCGCGGCTGCACGCCCGCCGGAGTCAACATCTTGCGGAAGATCAGGCTGCCCTCGGGGTCGCTGTGCAGGATGAGGTGGCGGTCGGCGAAATCCTGGGCGGTGAGAAACTCCTTCTCTCCCAGCGGATCCCCCTTGGGGACCACCGCCAGGATCTCGTCCCGAAAAAGCGGTATTTCGCAGATGTCGTTCCGGCCCACCGGTTGGTGGACGATGGCCAGGTCGACCTCCTCATTCAAGAGGGCCTCGATGGCCCCGTCGGTGGCCTCCGGGACGATGCGCAGCTCGTATCCGGGGACGTCCTCCATGAAGTCCTGCATGACGGCGGGAAGCCAGGCATAGCAGGTGTAGCACTGGGTGCACAGGCGCAGAATCCCTTCCCCGGAAATCTTGGAAGAACGCAGCAGATCCTGCTCGGCCTGGCGGATCTGTTCCAGCACCGGTCCGGCCAGCTTGAGCACCCGACGCCCATGAACGGTAGGCCGCATCTTGCCCTTGCCCCGCTGAAACAGCGACAAATCGAGACGGTCCTCCAAATCGCGCAGGGCGTGGCTGACGGCGGACTGGGTCAGGTTGAGCCGCCGGGCCGCCGCGCTGACCGTCCCCTCGCGGCTAATGGCTTCCACCATGCGCAGGTGTCGCACTTCCAGAATCATCGCCGTTCAGAGTATGAACGTTGCTCATGATTGTCAAGAAATAAATGAGCTTCTCTTTTAGCCTGGAGGCGCTTATGCTCTTCTTATGTTGAACGGCATTAGCAGCGACCTGAGGGCTTCACTGCGCAGTTTGGGCCAGTCTCCAAGCTTTACCGTCTTCGCCGGCCTTTGCCTGGCATTGGGGATCGGGGCGGCGGCCAGTGTCTTCACGGTTTTTGACGCTTTCGTGCTGCGTCCGCTGCCATTCGAGCGTCCCGAGCGGCTGGCCGGCATCTGGCTGACCATCGAGTCGTCGGACCTGCAGTACTTCCTCAAAGGAACCTATCTGGAGGAGTTGGAACGGCAAGCCACTCAACTCGAGGTGGCGGCGGCCCAGCCCCTGGATCTCAACGTCAGCCGCGGCGGCGGCGAGATGGTCCGTGTCGAGGGAGCCTATGCCAGCGCTCCCTTCTTTCGGGTGTTGGGAGTGCGGCCGCTGCGGGGACGCTTTTTCACGGTCGAGGAGGAAGAGCGCGAAGCCAGCGTGTGCCTGATTTCCGAGGAGCTGTGGCGAGGCCAGTGGGGAGGAGAGGAAGACATGGTGGGACGCAGCCTGCTCCTGAGCGGACGCGAGTACGAGGTGGCCGGCATCGTCCCCGCCAATCGCGCCTATCCCAGCGGGACCGACATCTACATCCCCATGACCCGCCAAGTGCGCCAGGGACGCCTGGGAATGTTCGGCATCGGACGCTTGAAGCCGGGCGTAACCTATCAGCAGGCCCGCCAGGAGCTGCAAGCCGTAGCCCGCTACATGCGCGAAAAGGATCCCCAGGCCAACCGCGAGCGAGGGATTGATCTGGAGCCGCTTAACACCAACCTCAGCAGCAATGTCCGTCCCACTCTTTACGCGCTGCTGGCTGGGGTGGGGTTCCTGCTGGCCATCGCCTGCGCCAACGTAGCCAGCCTGGTGCTGGTGCGCGTGCGCCGCCAGCGGCCTGAAATCGCGCTGCGGACGGCGCTGGGGGCTTCGCGCGCCCGCGTCCTGCGCCGCATGTTGTTGGAGAACGGCGTCCTCACGCTGGCCGCGGGCGCGGTGGGCGTGGCGCTGGCCTATGCCTCGGTTCCGCTGGCCATGACTCTCAGTCCGGTTCCGCTCCCCGATTTCAAGTCGGTCAGCGTGGATCTCCGTGTGCTGGCCTTTTCGGGAGCCGTGACCGTCCTGTCCCTGCTGCTTTCCTCCCTGGTCCCCGCTCTTTCGGCTGCTTCCCGCAACGCCGCCGACTCGCTGCGCCAAGCGGACCGGGGCAGTTCGGGCGGACTGCGCCGCCGCCACAAGCTTCTGCTCACCCTGGACGGCGCACTGGCCCTGCTGCTGATCACGGGGGCGGGAATGACGGCCCGCAACTTCGCGGCCCTGCAAAGCACTTGGCCCGGGTTCGATCCCGCCAACCTGGTGCAGATGCGAGTCACCGCCTCGGACGCCTGGGCCGGCACCCACCAGGGACGGGCCGACTTCATAGTACAGGTCGAGGAGAGCCTTGCTGCGCTCCCCTCGGTGGAAGACGCCGGAGCCACCCACGCAACCCCTTTCACCGATGCTCAGTACTGGATGTCCTTCGTGCTCCGCGACCAGCCTCCCGAAAGGGAAGGCGAGGGCGAACTGGCCATTTTCTACATCGTCACTCCAGGCTATTTCAAGACCCTGGGACTGCCTCTGGTGCAGGGACGCCCCATCCAAGCCTCCGACCGCCAGGACTCCATGGCGGCGGTGGTGGTCTCGCAATCGCTGGCCCAGCGCTACTGGCCGGGGGAAAGCGCCCTGGGCAAACAGATCAAGCCCCTGCGGGCGGCGGATGACAGTTGGTGGACGGTGGTGGGCGTGGTGGCCGACCAGCGCGACCGCGGACTGGGCGAGCCTGAAGGGCCTTCCTTCTTCGTCCCCCACCGACAGTTCGAGCGCAGCTACGCCGCCAGCATGAATCAGCTGCTGCGCCTGCGCCCGGGGGCCACAGGCGCCATCGGCGAGTCGGCACGCAAGGCCGTCCGCTCAGTCGACCCCCAGGCCGTGATCTACGAGATGCAGAGCATGGAAGAGATCCTCGACGAATCTCTCTCGCGGGAACGCTTCAGCGCCGTCCTCTCGGCCCTTTTCGCCGCTCTGGCCCTGATCCTGGCCGCTGCGGGGGTGTACGGGGTGGTTTCCTATGGAGTCGTTCAGCGCCGCCCGGAAATGGGCATTCGGCTGACCTTCGGCGCTCGGGCCTCCGACCTGCGCCGGATGGTGGTCAAAGACGCCATGCTCCCTCTGCTGCTGGGCCTGGGACTGGGGGCCGCCGGCGCCCTCTTGCTGGCGGGCTTGCTGGAGGAGCAACTGCAAGCCGTTCAACCCCACGATCCGCTGACCCTGATGTGGGCCGCAGCGGTCCTGGCCGCCGTGTCGCTGCTTGCCAGCTACCTCCCCGCCCGGCGCGCCTCCCGGCTTGACCCTGTGCGGACGTTGAGGTCGTGAATCCGGCAATGGCTCCGGACCTTTCACCTGAATTGGAGCTTCCGTTGTGCGGGGTGTCGACGTTATGCTGGTGACATGCGTCAACTCCCTTTTTCGGTCTCGGCGTTGTTGTTGATGGTGCAGCCATGGCTGCTGCCGGCGACTCCTGCAGCACTGTCGCAAGAAGCTGCCTGGAAAGACCTCGAGCCCATCCAAATCAGCGCCAGCGCCATGCTTTTCGATGCCCTGGCGGCGGGCCCTGAAGAGGGCGAGTTGGTGCTCTTGCTGCACGGCTTTCCCCAAACCTCGTACAGCTTGCGGCACCAGGTCAGGGCCTTGGGCGAGGCCGGCTACCGGGCCGTGGCCCCCGATCAGCGCGGCTATTCGCCCGGAGCCAGACCCAGTCAAGTCGCTGACTACGGCATGTTCAAGGTGGTTTCCGACGCTATGGCCATGGCCGACAAACTGGGACGAGACCGGTTCCACCTGGTGGGACACGATTGGGGCGGAGCCGTGGCCTGGGCGGCGGCCACCCAGTTTCCCAACCGCATCAAGTCCCTGACGGTCCTCTCTACGCCCCACTTCGCGGCCATGCAGGCCGCCCTGGCGCAACCCGATTCTGAGCAGGCCCAGAGATCGTCCTATTTCAAGGTCTTCGGGGCCGAAGGCGCGGAGGAGCGGTTCCTGGCCGACGATGCCGCCTTCCTGCGCAGCCTCTTCCAGAGCGGGGGACTCAGCCCCCAGGACGTGCAGGTCTATGTGGAGGCGCTGGGGACGCCCGAGGCCATGCGGGCGGCCCTCAACTGGTATTCAGCTCTCAATCTCAGCCAATCGCCTGGGCCGTCCTCATCAGGTCAAAGCGCGCCCTCCGTTCCGCCCGTGCGGGTACCGACCCTCTATATCTTCGGCAGCCAGGACGGCGCCTTCAGCCGAGACACGGCCGAGGCCACGCGAGACTACGTGGAGGGTCCTTACCAGTTCGAGGTGCTGGAGGGGATCAGTCACTGGGTTCCCGAGCAGGCGGCAAAGCAAGTCAACGAGCTTCTGCTCAAGCACATTCAGCGCAACGCCGATCATGAGGGACATTAACCTGTTATGATTCCGGCCGAGCCGTCGGCACGAGCACCCGTGAGACGCTGGTATCCGTTCTCCAAACTGGGTATGTTCAATGACAGCGAACACCTTCTTGGGACGGCGGACTTTTTTTCTTCTAACTTGCCTTCTGAGCCTGATTCTCGTTGACGGGGCCTCCCTGGCACAAGCCTCTCGGTGGACGACCTGGACCGTTGACGACGGCCTGCCGAAAACGAGGTGCGGACCGTGTTCCAGGACGGGCAGGGGCGCCTTTGGTTCGGCACCCGCAACCAGGGCGTAGCTCTGCTTGAAGGCTCTTCCTGGACCTACTTCAAAAGCCAGGACGGCCTGGTTGCCAATGGAGTGCTG
>DATIPQ010000073.1 GCA_035471785.1 Acidobacteriota bacterium | reverse complement strand
GGGCCTCGGCTTTCCTGCGATCCCAGGCCGCCGCAAGCGGCTGACCTCTTGCGGCCCCCCCGAAAAGCGGAAAAGGACGCCGCCGGGGCTGAGGTGCGCCTGAAATGGGCCCTCCGGCTGCCGGCTCGGCCCGCCCAGCTCTCTAGATGACAACCGTTTCTTTATCAAGCAAATCCACGTGACTTCTGAAACGAAGCAGCGCTTCCCAGCAGCCTCTGGACCGTTTTTGAAGACTCACATTAGACGGCTGGACGCTCATTCGCTTATTTTGGGGCTAGTGCGATATGCTCTCTTCACATAAAGCAGGGAAATCAAGGGCACCTCGTGGTGTGAGTGGCGTCGGTGAGACGTCTACTCTACTGGTAGGACGTTTCCTTGATCGATGAGGAGGAATCGTGGATTTGAGTCGACTGGCACGGGCTCTACTCCTCACACTCGTGACGGCGGCGAGCCCCCTAGCGCAATCCCAACAAGAGGTGCGAGAAGATACAGGAAGGGCTGACCTATCCTCGGGATTAGTAAAGAGCCAATGCGGGACAGCTCTTCATCCACGCAGCATTTCGCAGATCGAAGTCGGCCCTTTTGGAACATACTTCGTGAGGCGTGCCGGGGGTGAGGTCGAGAGGTACAGTGCTGTCGGAGAGCGGTTGTGGGGCGTTGATTTCAGTTTCGGGGAAGGGGTGGAGGAAACCTCTCTCTACGATATCACGGTCAGTCCCGCTGGCGAGGTCTTTGCCGTCGGGGTCGAGCACTCCCGGCATGATGGAGCGGTTTATCGGATTCGACACTCCGAGGCTTCCCCGAGGATCGAGCTTCTGGCTCGATTTCGTGGGCTTCAAGTGTCGTCAATTGTAGCTACACCCTCCAGCCGGCTGTTGATGACGGCGTTACCGGTGGAATCACTTGACGCGCGCCGCGTAAAGACCCGCAACGGCGAGGATAAGTGGCTTGATGTCCCTGTGCTTTATGAACTTGAGCCGGAGCAAGGGCACATCGTAAGAGTCCTCCCCTCGCGGCTTATTAGAGTCGTCGATGATGAAATCGATATCAGCGGATTCATGCGGACGCGCTTCGTCTTTTCTCCCAAGGGTTCAGCCTTCGTTTATCAGACGGACCACGCTCTGCTCCATCCCTTCGATTTCTCTACGGGCCAGCGAGGGGTGCCGGTGGCATTGGTTGACCCGATAAAGATCGATCCGAAAGTGGCGTCGGTGATGAGGGTTCAAATACTGCCGGGCGGTTACTTTCTGGCTTCCAGCCTCACTGCCCCCGGCGGCTTTATCGACTCCTGGGAGGTGAACTTGATCGATCCTGGCAATCAGTCCGTCATCTCGCTGGCTAGTCAGCAGATCTCAGCCGCCGATGCGTTCGAGCCCGCGGAAGCTGTCTACAATCCTTTAACGGACTCCATTCACCTGTCGAATCCCGTAGGGGACGATGACGCGGATATGCGGCTTCTTTTCTCCAATCGAGGACTCCTCGCCCGCGATGTTCTCGGCAAGCTCGGAGTGCGGAATAAATGATAAGAGGAGCCGCTGGTCAGAGAACACTCTTAACGACTGGATTACTCCTGTTTGTGGCCGCAGCCGCGGGGTCTGGCCGCCTTCTCGCTGACGAGTGTGAGTTCAGTCCCAAGTGGTGGGCCGAAGGTCCGCAAGAGATCACCGCAATCTGCGCCCATTGCGGGATTGCGCAACTCGTTTTTCAAAGCAACTGCTCACGTACGACCATTTCTCAAGGAGACTCGGTCACGGAATGTGCTCTTTCTCCCCCAGGCGTAGGGCCCGTTTACGATTGCGACCCATCGAGGCCCCTAGACGAATGCTTTGAGCCCGTTCCCTATACGCGGTGGTGCGTTTGTCAACCTCAAGGTTGCACGGCGGAAGAATGGAGCTTCAAAGATTGCGCCTGCCTCGATGACCTCTTTCCAGGAGGTGGGGGTGATGAATGCGAGAGCGATGACGACCCTCTCTTTGCCGACGACGGAGAGTGCGACGACGACCTCCTCAGCCCCCTAATTCTGAATCTGGATAGCCACGGAATGCGCTTGACCGATCCCGAGCACGGGGTAGATTTCGATCTTAATAACGACGGGATTCCTGAAAGACTATCCTGGACCAGAGCGGGGACTAACCAAGGGTTTCTTGTTCTGGATCGCAACAGCAATGGAGTTATAGACGACGGCACGGAGCTATTCGGCGATTTCACTCCTCAGTCGACGCGCCGAGGGGAGGAGCGGAACGGTTTTGCGGCCCTGAGAGTCCTCGATGAGCAGGCTCTGGGGGGAAATGGAGATGGTTTTATCTCTGAAGAAGATGCGGTCTTCGCCGACTTGAGATTGTGGGTCGATTGGAACCACGACGGTGTCTCTCAGCAGGCAGAACTGGGCAGCCTTTTGGATGCCGGGGTACTTACTATAGACCTCAATTACGTCGAATCTCGGCGCCGTGATCGTTACGGGAACGAGTTCCGCTATTTCTCCTTTGCTGATGCCCTCAGAGGCGAGGCTGTCCGCCATCTCATGTTAGTAGACGTCTTTTTTCAGACTGCCCGTTGACGGTGTCTCCTGGGCGAGATTCAGGAATTTCTGCGAATGAGGCGAGGGGTGCCCGACGACGACGAGATCATGCGGGAAGTTCGAGTCAACCGTGAGGCGCACGTTCGCGCCAGTTTCTTGTCCACCGCCAGCAACGGCTGCCTTGCTGGAATGTTCTTAGTTGAAAGCGTTGCCAGCCAGATGCTCGGACCCGCCGTTTGCGGCTTTTTTCGTGTCTAATATTCGCATTAGTTGGGGTGAGGTTTACGAGATCAGGAAATGCGAGGAGGGATCGCCTGCAATGGCCAAGACTCAGGGTTCGACTCTTTTCAGGCCTTCGATCTGATCGAAGTCTCGGTCGTAGCTGCAGATCCGGGGGATGTCGTGGGTGAAGGCCACGGCCGCGTGGAGGGCGTCGCGGGCGCTCAAGGCTTCATACTGGTCGAGGAGATCGCGGGCGGAATCCAGGATGCTCTCGGTGACGGGCAGAATCAGGGGGACGATCAGGCACGCGTTGTCATAGACTTGCCTGCCGTCCGCCCAGCGGTTGATGGCTCGATAACGATGGAGTATCTCCTGAAGCGTCTCGCAATCGATGCAGGCTTCCCGGCTACCATCCGCGACTTTGGCCAGTAAAGCTGTACTCGGCTGTTTGTTGGGATGCTCCGCGCCGGCAGCGTACATGAAGATATTGGCATCCAGCAAAATCACGGTAGGAGATTCTCCGGGCTGGGGACGGATTCTTCAGCCATCGTATCCGGATCAGAGACGGGCAAAGCGAGCGCCTCAAGCCTTTTGACCGCCGCCAGCCTGTCTTTCACTGAAACGGTTCCGTAGCATTTCGCGCACGCCTCGCGCACCAATTCGCCCATGCTGACTCCGCGTTGACGCGCAATGGACCCGAGACGCTCATGAAGATCCGGGGGGAACAGGATGGTCGTCTTCTTGGATAACTCCATATCCACCTCCATAGGTGGAGTATAGCAAGGGGAGACCTTGGCTTGTCAATTCGACTGAAATTCTTGGAAGTAATACAGATCTCGAACCAGGAATCGCTAGGTCGAGCCTGTAGCGACATCCTGCGGAAGACCTTTTTCAGCGTAGCAAACCAGCGGTCCTATATTCGGTCACAACGAAGAAATCGACGCCGCTGAACCGTGCTGTCCTGCGGGCGGAGCTCAGCCTTGCCCTTTCTCGACGGGGGCGCTAAGCTCGCTGGCGGAGGGAAAGGAGTTCTTGGTGCCAATTGTCGAGCATGATCCCTGGCGGATGCAGTATTTCGAGGGTGTCGATTGTCCTGAGGAGGTCTTTATCTCGACCGACGACACCGATTCCTACCGGCTCTACCCCGATTACCGGTGGATGTACAACAAGCTGCTGATCTGCGACACCCAGGACATCGAAGCGGCGCCTCACGGAATCACTCCGCCCCAGTTTCCGGTCTTCAGCAAGCCCATCTACAATCTGCGGGGGATGGGCACGGGAAGCCGGATCTTCAGGAGCGCGGATGACTACCGACGCCTTCAGCAGCCCGGCCACATGTGGATGCGCCTGCTGCAGGGCGATCACCTCAGCAGCGACGCCGCGGTGCTCAAGGGCGAGACCCGCTGGTGGCGCCACGTCACCGGCAAGCCCCTGCCCAAGGGGATGTTCGACTACTGGACGGTGGACGCCCGGCGCCGCCCGGGAGTGGAAGACTATTGCGCGCAGTGGATCCGGCGCAACCTTCCCGACTACACCGGGATGATCAACTTCGAAACCATCGGCGGACGCATCATCGAGGCCCACCTGCGCTTCGCCGACCAATGGCCCGACCTTTACGGACAGGGATGGGTCGATTGCCTGGTGCGGCTCTATACCGAGCAGCGCTGGACCTTCGCCGACGAGAACCGCCGGGACGGCTACAGCGTGGTGCTCTTCGGGGTGCACGGCGTGCAGTACAGCAAATGCGAGCAAAGGGTCATCGACGACCTGCTGGCCCAACCCGACATCTCCAGCATCCAGATCACCTTTCACGAGGACAAGCCCCCCGAGCAACACGCCATGCCTCCGGGAGGCTTTCGCCTGGCCATCGTCAACTGCTGGGACCTGGAGGCCGGCTTGAAAGCCCGCGAACGGCTGGCTTTGCATTTCTGGTCGACCCAGCGGCTGCGGCCCCGCAAAAGCAGGAAGGACGCCAAGTAGCCGCTTGAGAATACGCGAATCCTTCCCCAAAGGCGTCCGCCACATCGAGAACTGCTGGATTCCCCTGCCCGACGGAACCCGTCTGGCGGCCCGCGTGTGGCTGCCCGAGGACGCCCGGCAACACCCCGCCCCTGCCGTGGTGGAAGCCATTCCCTACCGCAAGCGCGACTTCATGCGCAGCCGCGACGAGCCCGTCCACCACTATTTCGCCGGCCACGGATATGCCGCCTTGCGCCTCGATCTGCGGGGATCGGGCGACTCCGAGGGCGTGCTGGAAGACGAGTACAGCCGGCAAGAGCACGAGGACGTGATGGCGGCCTTCGAATGGATCGCCTCCCAGCCCTGGTGCAACGGCTCCATCGGGATGATGGGCATTTCCTGGGGAGGCTTCAACGCCCTGCAGGTGGCGGCCCGCCGTCCGCCTCAGCTCAAGGCCGTCATCGCTCTCTGCGCCAGCGACGACCGCTACGCCGACGACGCCCACTACATGGGAGGATGCCTCCTCAACGAGAACCTGACCTGGGGATCGGTGCTGATGCTCTTCAACGCCTGCCCGCCCGATCCCGAAGTGGTGGGCGGGCGCTGGCGGGACCTGTGGCGAGAGCGCCTTTCCGAGGCCGTCCTCTTCCCTGCCCGTTGGATGCGTCACCAGCGGCGCGACGACTACTGGGAACACGGCTCGGTGTGCCAGGACTACTCGCGCATCCAATGCCCCGTCTACGCCATCGGAGGCTGGGCCGACGGCTATTCCAACGCCGTCCCGCGCCTGCTCCAGGGGCTGCAGGCTCCCTGCAAGGGGCTGGTGGGTCCTTGGGCCCACCTCTTCCCCCACGAAGGAGTGCCCGGCCCCGCCATCGGCTTCCTGCAGGAGGCCACGGCGTGGTGGGACCGCTGGCTGCAAGGAGAGGACAACGGCATCATGGACGAGCCCGCCTACCGGGTGTGGATGCAGGAGAGCGTGCCTCCCAGACCCTTCTACCAGGAGCGTCCCGGGCGCTGGGCGGCGGAAGAGCAATGGCCCTCGCAGCGCATCCGTCCCCGCCGTTTCCGCCTGGCCCGGGGACAGCTTTCCCTTCAGCCCGGACCCGCCGAGGAATTCCTCTTCAGCTCGCCTCAAACCGTGGGACTGCTGGCCGGCGAGTGGTGCGCTTTCGGCACCGACGGCGAGATGCCGCAGGACCAGCGCGCCGAGGACGGCAAGTCGCTGGTCTTCGATTCCCCGGCGCTCCAGGAAAACCTTGAAATCCTGGGTGCTCCCCTGGCGGAACTCGAGCTGGCCTGCGATCAGCCCCAGGCGCTTTTGGCCGTGCGTCTCAACGAGATCTTTCCCGACGGCGCTTCCACGCGCGTCAGCTACGGGATCCTCAACCTTACCCATCGCCGCGGCCACCAGGACCCGCGTCCCCTGCGTCCCGGAAAGCGCTACCGCGTCACCGTCAGGCTCAACGACATCGCCCACGTCTTCGCCGCCGGAAACCGCATCCGCTTGTCTCTTTCCACCAGCTACTGGCCCCTGGCCTGGCCCTCGCCGGCGACGTCTGTACTCACCCTCTTCAGCGAGGGCTCCGCTCTGGAGCTGCCTGAACGCCCTCCCCGGGAGGCGGATCGAGACCTGCGTCGCTTCGAAAGACCCGAGCACGGCCCGCCTGCCGAGAGAGTCAAGCTGCGTCCCTCGCGTTTTGAACGCAAAATCGAGCGCGATCTGACCAGCAACGAGACCGTCTACACCCTCTACAACGACGGCGCCGAGTTGGAAGACGCTTCGCTGGTGCATATTCCCGATATCGGCCTGGACTTGAGCTACAAGCTGGTCAGGCGCTACCGCATCGCCGACCACGATCCCCTTTCGGCCCAAGCCGAGGTGGAACAGTCCACTTCCTTCAGGCGCGGAGACTGGTCGGTTCGCCTGCGCCTTCAGACCCGGCTTTGCTGCACCAAAACCCACTTCCGCATCGAAGCCCGCCTGGAGGCCCTGGAGGGCGAAGAGACGGTATTCCAGCGCCAATGGGACGAACAAATCCCACGCGACGGGATTTGAGCCGGCGCAGAAAGCGAGAAATCGTAGCTTTACAAGAGCCAGTCTTCGCAGTAGCTGCAGCTCCAAGCGTGATGCTGGAAAATCCAGTCCAACCCCCCGAGCCCGATAGGAAAGACGTGTCCACTATCTATTTTTCCTTGTTTAACAAGTTAAACGCCTCCCACGCCTTCTGCGTCTAAAGAGCGAAACGAGGGGTGTGGAAAGGATCCTGCTTGGAATGCGAAGATTCATCACGCTTGGACTGCTATGCCTCTTTCTCGTAACCGGGCTGGGAAGCGGAGAACACCCGGCTTTCCGGACAGACGTGACCTCCCCCGCCCCCTGGACCGACCGCCCCATTCGGGCCGAAGGACGGGAGTTCAGTTTCGCCGTCGTGGGCGACCGGGCCGGAGGGACCCGCCTGGGAGTGTTCGCGGCGGCTGTGGAGAAGCTCAACGAGCTGCAGCCGGCCTTCGTCATGTCGGTGGGCGACCTCAAGGGAGGCAACGTACCAGGGCTGGCCTCGACACCGGAGATCCGCGACAAGCACATCCTGCAATGGCAATACTTCGACGAGTTGGTCAATCGGCTCGATATGCGCTTCTTCTACGTGGGCGGCAACGCCGACTTCACGGTTGGAAGACCGCAGCCGTTCCAAGCCCCCGATGACCTCAAGAAGCGCATCTGGGCGGAACGATACGGCCCCACCTACTACACTTTCGTCTTCCAGGACGTCCTCTTCGTGGTGCTCGATACCGACGACCCGCCTTTTGAACATGGGAGGGGATTCCTCAATTTCGCGCAACGCGATTGGCTGACGGCCGAACTCGCCAAACACCCTGACCCGCGGTGGACTTTCGTCTTCTTCCACAAGCCGCTGTGGCGGGATACGCCCGAGCAGTGGGAGGAAATCGACAAGATTCTCCCCAAGAAACGCATCACGGTCTTCTCCGGGCACTATCACCGCTACGCCAAGGAAAAGGTCAAGGGCCGCCGCCACTATTCCCTCTCAGCCACCGGCGGCGCCATCACCGAAGGCGAACCCGGAGCCTTCGACCACCTCATGTGGGTCACCGTCACCGACAAAAAGCCCAAAATCAAAAACATCCGCCTCAAGATCCCCAAGAAATAGGCCCGTGTGGAGTCGTTGATAAGCATCTGGCTTTTCAAGTAAGACACAGGTCTTTAGACGCCAATCGTATCTTTTACTGATTTCACAGGTCGCGTGGCAGCAGTCGTGGTCGGCCATCGATTTCAACGGCGCCGAAGTCGCGCTGGTCAAGTGTGGCGACCGCGTCCGCACCTAATCTTTCGGCGATCGCCATGACCACAGTGTCCACGAGCCCTAGGCGGAGCGAAGCGTATTGGGCAGAAAGTTCGTTGGCCCTTTCGAGATCTGAAGGTGCTCCCCACTCTATCGACCAGATGCCCTCAGCCAGATCAAAAAGGAAGGCCTCTTGAGCAGATCCTCCCACGCGTGACGCCAGAAGGTAGTCGACTTCAGGCAGTACTGCCCAAGGGACTATCCAGGCAGCCGGATCTTTGAGAAAGAGGTTATTGAGCACTTCGTGATGATCGTCGTGGGAATCGATCAATGCCACCAAAGCGCCTGTGTCGGCCACGATCATGAATCCTCGCCCATTCCAGCCAGGAACTCTTCTGCGCGCTCACCGATATCACCTCGCCCGCTCCGCCCGATACCTAAGCTGGTGGGAAGTCGCTTTTCCTGGTGACGGGCGGCGTACTCGGAGACGGCCTCCCGCACGAGAGCCGCCGGCGTACGTCCCTGTCGGGCCGCGACCTGCTTGAGTCGCTGATAATCTTCGTGGTCCAAGTAAACAGTGGTCTTTAAGAGGCTCATATGGTAACCATATACCATATACCTCTGGTCATCAAGTTGCATTTCAGGGCAGGCGGTTGAGGGCGGGGTGGCCGTTGTTGAGGACGACGAGGACGTCTTGCAGGGTGATGATGTCTTGGAGGGGATTGTCTTCGACTACGATCAGGTCGGCTTCCTTGCCGGCTTCCAGGGTGCCGGTGCGGGAGTCGATTTGCAGCAGGCGGGCTGCTGTTTGGGTGGCCGACTGGATGGCCTGCATGGGGCTGAGTCCGCACTCTGTCAGTTCGCGGACGTCGTGGGCCATGCGCAGCAGGCTTTCATCGCTGTAGCCGGTGTCGGTGGAGGCCACCACCGGGCCAGGTTGGAACGATCACCAGGACGACAGTCCAAAACATCACCGAAAGCAGCATGCGCAGGGATGCCATGCTCCTGATGGTAGCCGCCTCCGCTGTCACGGGCAAGGCCCATGACAGCGACGAATCTGGAACCATGGCACGAGTTTGAAAGTAAGTTAGGGCATGATGAGGACTTCACCTTTGCGATCGCTTCTCACGACCTGCTGCCTTCTGGCCCTTCTGGTTTGCCTGGGGGCCTCGGCACAAGGACAGGAACACCTGACGCTCGATCCCGGAGTCGAGCCGCTTGCCGGGCTGGATGCCGTCTATGCACTTTTTTCCCGCGCATACCGGCAACTCGACGCGGACTTGTTCAATCAGATCTACGCCCGGGACGCCCTCTATCTCTCGCCCCAGCAGCCCATTCGCAAGGGACTGGACGAATTTGTGGGCGGCTTCCGTTCCATGTTCGAGGGGGCCGGTGAGCGGGGACAAGTCCTGGAGATCTCTTTCCGCATCGTGGACCGCCAGATTTCGGGCGGACTGGCCTCGGACGTGGGCATCTACACCCTGCTGCGGCGAGAAGGGGGCGAAATCGTCCACCGCGGCCGCGGCAAATTCGTCGTGGTCGCACTGCGCCAAGACGACGGAAGCTGGCTTTTTCACGTCGACGGCTACAGCGGGCTTCCGGCCCAGGACTGAGGCGAAGGGAAGCCCGCCTCGTCTAATCCTTGGAGGAGGAACCGGCGGCCTCGTCCTGTTCCTCCATCTTCTTGCGCAGGCTCAGCGGCCGCATGTCGGTCCAAACCTCTTCGATATAGTCCAGGCATTCCTGCTTGCTGCCCGACTTGCCCACGTCATTCCATCCCAGCGGATTGTCCCGGTCGGCCGGCCAAATCGAATACTGCTCTTCGTGGTTTATGACTACTTTGTACTCGATGCTGTCGTCGTCTTCGTCCCATTGGCTCATGGTCTGCCCTCCAAATTGAACGGTCGCCCTAATGGCTTGTCAGCCATATGGGATTATATCTCCGTTGAGTACCGTTGCCCGGGCTTCGATCAGCCATCGGATAAGGCCCAATCACCACCGGAGAGGATTTCAGCTCAATGACCTTTAAAATTCTTGGCCCATTGCTACTGACGCTCGGTCTCTCGGCAGCCCCGGCTGCCCCACCGCCACTTGAAGCCGAAGGCGGCGTTGAAGGAATCATAGGCCTGTTCGACCATTACGATTTGGTGGCTTTAGGCGAACGCCACGGGAGCAAGACCGACGCCGACTTCCGTAACCGCCTGGTCCGCCATCCGGGCTTCGCCGCCAAAGCCGACCTGATCGTGGTGGAATTCGCCAACGCCTTCCACCAGCCTATCCTCGACCGCTACGTGGTTGAAGGCGAGGATCTCCCCGAGGATGAGCTTGCCCGAGTCTGGCGCGACGCTGCCGGAGCGGAGGTATGGGAATCACCGATTTATCGGCAGTTCTTTGACGCCGTCCGGGAAGCCAACCAGAAGCTGGCGCCCGAGAGCCGCTTGCGCGTCATCGCCGGCGACCCTGCAGTCGACTGGGAGAACGCGACCACCCCCGAGGACATCGCAGCCTACTCCAGACGCGGCCAGATAGCCGTCGAGACCATTCTCAATGAGGCGGTCAAGAAGGGGAAGAAAGCGCTGCTGGTGTGGGGACGCGGCCATTTCGCGCGCGGAAACCACTTCGACGCCGGATGGGGCGGCATAACCTCGGGCCTCAGCGTGGGTTACGAGGACGAGCTCTTCGTGGTGCTCACCATCTCAGGGGATGAGCCCAAAATCGTTCACTTCGCCGACAGCCACGGACTCAACAAAGAACCGCTCTTCGTCAATTTGCAGCAATCTCCCGTCGGAGAAATGACGGCCCACGAGATCTTCGACTGGGGTCTTCGCGGACCTATCTCCAAGATGGGCGACGGACTGCTTTTCCTGGGAACCCAACCCGACACCATCGTCCATCCCGACCCGCCCCTGAGGGAAATACCCGGCTATCAGGAAGAACTCAGGCGGAGGGCCGAAATTCGCTCGCGACGAAGCAAGTAAACCGGCAGGCCCTGAGGACGCCACCCAGTCGGAATGACCCCACATAAAGGGGGCAAATACGAAGAACCGTTTCTACGGCCAACGGTTCAGAGGTCTTAAAGCAGCTTTAGATAGCTGGTAAACATAGAGCTCCTTTGCTAGAATAGAAGCATCAAGAATGTCAAACTTAGATTGTGTTGTCTTGGGTTACTACGAAGCGCCGCTGGACAAGTCCTTCGAGACGGCCGAGGCCATGCAGAAAGTTTCGGGCGGCCTCAGGCACCTGAAGGCCAATACCTTGCCCTTCAACGGCCGGCGAGTCCGCTATCCGGAACTGATCAACGCCGCCATCAGTAGAGCCACCGGCCGGCCCAGCCGGCTGCACGTGGCCAACTTGCCCAATCTGGGCGCCCATTATTTGGCCAGTTTTTTGCTGCGCCGCAACCTCGCAGCGGAGGTCGTCAACTTCGTCAATTTCGATCAGGAGCGCCTCGAGGATCTGCTGGCTGAGAAGCCCAGGGCCGTCGCCATCACCACCACCTTCTATTTCGAAAGCCATCCCGTCCGCCACTTGGTGGAGCTGGTACGCGAGCATAGCCCGGAAACCAAAATCGTGGTCGGCGGGCCGCATATCTTCCACGTGTGCAGCGATTACGCCCCCCAGGCCCAAGACCGCCTCTTCGCCTTCATGGGGGCCGACATCTATGTCTTCGATTCTCAGGGCGAGTTGACCCTGAGCCGTGTCTGCAGCGAGTTGGGGCAGCCCAATCCAGATCTGTCCACAGTACCCAACTTGATCTACAGCCACGACAACAAGACCTTTCACCGCACGGTCCGCCAACCCGAAAACAACAGTCTGGACGAGAACGCAGTGGACTGGCGGGTGTTTAATCCCGACCAACTGCTGCCCACCGTCCAGACCCGCACGGCCCGCAGTTGCGCCTACAAATGCGCCTTCTGCCGCTATCCCGTGATCGCCGGCGATCTCAATCTCACCAGCCTGGATGTGCTTCGTGCGGAGCTGGACTATCTCAAGGACA
The DNA here is from genome assembly GCA_035471785.1 of Acidobacteriota bacterium. Lineage (NCBI taxonomy): Bacteria > Pseudomonadati > Acidobacteriota > Acidobacteriota bacterium. Next base: position 27,745 of record DATIPQ010000073.1, on the reverse strand, counting down.
TCGGGGTGCAGCAGGTGCTCTTCATAGACGACACCTTCAACATTCCGCGCGGCCGCTTCAAAGACCTCTGCCGCATGATGATCCGCGAGAACTACGGCTTCAAGTGGTACTCCTACTTTCGCTGCGGAAACGCCGATGACGAATCATTCGATCTGGCGGCCGAATCCGGCTGCACCGGCGTATTCCTGGGAATCGAATCCGGGGATCAGGCCATTCTGAAGGCCATGAACAAGGGAGCCTATGTGCACAAGTACAGCTATGGCCTGGAGAAACTGCGTTCCAAGGGCATAGCCAGTTACGCATCCTTCATCATCGGTTTTCCCGGCGAAACGGAGGAGTCGGCCCGCAACACGATGGAGTTCATCGATAGCGTGCGGCCCACCTTCTACTGCCTGGAAGCTTATTTTCACGACAAGAAAGTTCCGGTAGCCCAGAGGGCTGAAGAACTGGGCCTGCAGGGTCAGGCCTATTCATGGCGCCACAACAGCATGGATTGGAGGCAGGCCGCCGATCTGGTTGAAGAGGGCTACCACACGATCACGGGATCCACCATCTGTCCCCTTTACAGCTTCGATTTGTGGAGTTTGGCCTACATGACGGGCCTTGGCCTGAGCCGCCAACAACTCACCGACTTCGTCCGTAGCGCTTCCAAGATCCTGGTGCGGGCGCTGAGCGACGAGAAAGTCGATGCAGCCGATCACCTTGACCGGCTGGCTCAAGCTTTTCGCGGCTCAGATCAGGTGTTGTCCCGGCTGGCTTCCTGACAACTGAGGACTGCCGCTCATCAAGAATGAATTCAGATTTGCACTGCGGACTTTCGCTCGAAACCCGGTTTTCGCCCTGGCCGTCATAGGAACGCTGGGTTTGGGCATCGAGTCAGCGCCGCGGTTTTCAGCCTGGTCGATCATGTCCCAGGGGCTTCCAGGTATGAAAGAGGAAGCAGGATTCGCTAGAATGAAACCTCGCTCGGGGAGACGAGACGTGGAGCGAGATGAGAGGGGAATTCGGATTCTGGGAGGTGTTGGCCCTGGCGGCCTCGGTTCAAGGCTGCTTCCTGGCCGTGGTGGTCTGGACCCACCGGCGGGGCAACCGCTTGGCCAACCGTCTGCTGGCCACCCTGCTGCTGCTCTACTCTCTGCAGTTGCTTGAAATCGTTCTCTACTGGACGCGTTCCTTGCAGGCCGTGCCCCACCTATGGGGAATGAGCTGGCTGTTTCCCTATCTCTACGGCGTTTTGCTCTACTTCTACGCCCGGGCGCAGACCGAGCCGGCCTTGACACTTGGACTCCGCCAGGCGCCGCACCTGGCTCCTTTTCTACTCGGCGGGCTGCTCTTCCTGCCCTTTTACCTGCAGGCCGGAGAAATCAAGCGCCGCATGCTGCAGAGCAGCTATCCCGGCCAGGGCGAGGGAGGCGTCAGCCTCTTCGTCCTCTCCATCTGGCTCCTCCAATTCATCCACTTCACCGTCTATCTGATGCTGACGCTGCGGGTACTCAAGGGAGCTGGGCGGGGGAGTCCGTCGTACTCCTGGCTGCGCCGCCTCACGGCAGCTTTCGGGATCACTTTTGCCTGCTGGTTCTTCAACGGTATGGCGGTGGCTTTCGGATTCCCCTATCTGAGGCTGATCGACTACGCTTCCAGCCTCTCCATGAGCGCCACCATCTACGCCATCGGCTACACGGCGCTTCGGCAGCCTGAGCTGTTCTTGCAGTCCTGGACCGACAAATACCGGGGTTCGACCTTGACCGCCGATCAAGCCGAAGATTTCCAGCGCCGTCTGCTGGAAGTGATGCAGGCGGGCAAGCCCTACCGCGACGCTCAGTTGCGCCTCAAGGATCTGGCGGGCAAGCTGGAGGTCCATCCGCACCACCTCTCACAGGTCATCAATCAGCACTTCCAGCGCAACTTCAACGACTTCGTCAACGCCTACCGGGTGGAAGAGGCCAAACGGCTCATGGCCGATCCCCGCCACCGCCACGACACCCTCCTCGATTTGGCTTTTGAAGCCGGCTTCAATAACAAGACCTCATTCAACCAGGCTTTCAAAAAGCACGCCGGCACCACTCCTTCCCGCTTCAGGGAACGCGTCCTCGGTTAATCGCTCAATCCGACGTCAAGAATCATAAAGATTGGCGACAGGGGTTCAGGGCTGGGCTAGATTGGGGCCATGAAACATCCAGTTATTTGCATTCTGGCGCTCGTTCTTTTCAGCAACGCATCGATGCTGGGCCAACGCTCCATGGCACAGGATCCCAGTCTCAACAACCTGGTCCACCCTGAGGGCTATGATCCTGCCGAGTTGGGCACCTTCGGCCACGTCGAGGAGCGGGGTCAGGGACCCGTGCCGATGATCCTCATCCCGGGGGGAGGGTTCGGCTGGGAGGTCTTCGAGTCCTTCATGCAACGCCATCAGGACGACTTCACCATGTATGCGGTTACCTTGGCGGGCATGGGCGGGACCGCGGCGCCTCCCATGCCGCCGCAGGGAACCAGCTACGGCGAACGCACCTGGATCACCGGCGCCCTAGAAGCCCTCAAATCTCTTATTCGGCAAAGGGAACTCGACAGACCCGTGGTGGCGGGTCATTTCCTGGAAGGCGCCCACGTGGCGCTGGAAATGGCCATCCGCCATCCCGACATGATCCGCTCGGCTGTCATTCTGGGAGGATCGGCCAAGTTCGCCAATCCCCAGTACGAGGCCTATACGCTGGAGCAACGTATCCGCTACTACGACACCCAGATGGCCCCGAACTGGTTCAAGACCGTCACCCTCAAGACCTGGAACGACAACAACTTCCCTGCCTCCTCTTATTCCAATCAAGCCCAGGTAGCGGAACGCCTTTATGAGCAGGTCTCCAAGGGACCGTTGCAGATCTACGTCCGATATCTGCTGGAGTTTTGGTCAGGGGATCCCACCCTGGAATTCGGGTCTATAGAGGTGCCGGTTCTTGTTCTCATGCCGTCCTTCAGTGAGCAGTACCTGAAGGAAATGGACGCACCTTGGCTCGACCACTACTTCGTCGTCAGTTGGAAAGGGGCCGAGGCCAACCCGCTCATCGGGCGAACCGCCATCCCTGACGCCCACATTTTCGTCTGGCTTGACAATCCCCAAGCGGTCGACGAGGCGATTGCCGGTTTTCTGGCCAAGAAGGAGTGAAGCGTGGCCGCTGGCCGGGTTCAATGCTGCGCAGTAGATAACCCGTGAAAAATGCTGGGCAAACGGGTTCATCACATGGTAGGCTCTTTGCAACCGGCCTTGAGAACGAGAAGCAGTCGCGTGGAGTTTCGCTCGCCAGAGTCCGTTCGTACGGAAACGAGGCTTCCATGTTGAACGACTTTTCCTTTGCCTTGAGGATGCTGCGAAAGAGTCCCCTCTTTACCTTTGCCGCCGTTCTCACTCTGACACTGGGAATCGGGGCCAACACGGCCATATTTTCCATCACTCACGAGGTATTGGGCGATCTCCCCTATCCCGACTACGAGCGGCTTGTCAGGCTCTATACGCCTGATCTGGAGCACAGGTACCGTCTCGATCCGTCTTTGCCCGACCTTCTCGACATCCGCGACCGGGCTACCAGACTGGAGGCTATAGAAGCCTTTTACACCCGCGTCGCCCCTCTGGGGGACGATGGGCAGCGAGCGGTCACGGTCCACTCTTCTTCCGGGTTCCTGAGCTTGATCGGGGCTCGAGCACATCGAGGCAGACTCTTGAGCCAATCCGACTGGGACGCCAATGCTCCGGCGGCGGCTGTCTTGAGCTTCGAGTTTTGGGTCAGCCGCTATGGAGGCGACGACGAAGCGGTGGGTCAGGTCATCGGAATCGGTGACCGGCAGTACACCATCGTCGGCGTCGCTGAGCCCGTCATGGGCCCGCTCTTGAGACGCCACGACATCTTTGTTCCCTGGTCCATGGAAGCGCAACGGGCCAGCGCTTCTCGCGGAGCCAGGGGAGGAATAAGGACCCTGGGGAAGCTGGGCCAGGGCGTGTCCTTGTCTCAGGCCCAGGCTCAACTGCGGGTTATCGGCGAAGAGCTGGCGCAGGACTATCCCGAGAGCAGCGGCGGGGTCAGACCGGAGTTGGTGTCGCTCTATGACGAAATCGTAGGCGAGGCTGAGCCTTCCTTGCTGGCATTGTCAGGTGCCTCACTGCTGATCCTCCTCATCGCGGTCGCCAATATCGCCAACTTGATGCTGGCCCGCGGAAGCCGGCGGCGGCGGGAGATGTCGATTCGCTCGGCACTGGGCGCCGGACGCCTGCGGTTGGCTCGGCTGCTGCTCAGCGAAGCGCTCCTGCTCTCGATTTTTGGCGGTCTGGCGGGTTTGGGCGCGGCTTGGTTCTTGGTCAAAACCTTCGTCGCCAGCACTCCCATTCATGTGCCACGTCTCAACGAGGTCGGCGTCGACTTGGAGGTGATTCTCGCCTCACTGGGCGTCAGCATTCTCAGCGGACTGCTCTTCGGACTCGCTCCCCTGATCTTTGTCCGCCAAGTCACATCGGCTCGGGGGCTCAGCGGAAGCGGGAGTGCGGCAGATCCAGGAAGACTGCGGGGACAATCAGGATTAGCTGTTGCCCAACTGGCGCTTTCCTTGATTCTGCTCACCGGATCGGGGTTGATGGTGCGCAGCTTTCTGGCCTTGCAGTCTGTTCCGGTGGGCATCGATTATGAGCAGATCGTCGTCCTCTCAAGCGGCAGCCTGAGTGTGGGCCATTTCCCTGACCGCAATCAGCAGCTTGATCAGTTCAACCGGATCCTGGAGGGCATCGAGGCCCTGCCGGGCGTCGAGGCTGTAACGCTGACCTCGCAGGCACCGTTGTCGTCAAGCGCGCTCGCCGAAGACATCGAGGTGCTTACGGGAAGCAACAAGGGCTCGAGCATTTCCTGCGAGCTGATCGGCGTAACGGGTGATTTCTTTCAGTTCTTCGGCAGCAGTGCCTTGCAGGGACGGCTTTTTCGACCCCAGGACCGTGACTTCGCCGACTCCATGGTGGTGGTGGACTCCAAGTTGGCCGAACGGCTCTGGCCCGAGCAGCCGGCGGTGGGTCAGAGGCTGGATTTCAGAGGAAGCGAAGGCGAAGTGATCGGAGTGGTGGAACCCATACGCTACGGGGATCTGGCTGCGGACTTCCGGCCCAAGATGTACACCTTGCAACAGCACAGCCGATCGGCCTTCGGGGGCACCTTTCTGATACGTCACCAAGGAGACCCTGAGCCCGTCTTGGCTGCCGTCCGCTCGCGAGTGGAAGAGATCGACCCGTCTTTTCGGATCGCTTACCTGCAGCCGTTGGAAGCTTTCTACCAGCAATGGCTGGTGCGGCCCCGGTTCTTCTTGCTGCTCCTGGGCGGATTGGGAGTCCTGGCTTTGATAGTGGCCTCTGTGGGCGTCTACGGCGTGATGTCCTACTCGGTCAGCCGCCGCCTCAACGAAATCGGCATCCGCATGGCCCTGGGAGCCCGCCGCGCCAACATTTTCAAGCTCTTCTACCGCACAACCGCCTTCCAACTGGCTATCGGTCTGACGCTGGGACTCTTGGGCGCGCTGTGGCTGACGCCCTTCCTGGAATCCTTGCTCTTTCAAATTAGGCCGGGCGATCCTCTGGCTCTTCTTTCCACGGCCCTGGTGCTTTCGCTGGCCGCCACCCTGGCCATCCTGATTCCAGTGCGGCGGGCTGTCCGCGTGGATCCGGCCCGAACCCTGCGGGAGTGACCGTCACGACGAGGGCAGATGATCGTCACGAGCCACTGCCTGATGTGACCAAGCGGGGAGCCGATGGGTCAAGCCGTGGATCAGGGCTGAACAGGCCTTCTAGCTCTGCCTTTTCTTGGCTCCGCGGGCCGAGGCCTCAGTGGCGGCGGGGACGCCCCGGGCGCAGGCGATGAAGTCGCAGGGGGCGGGGTCGTGACCGGACTGGCGCAGAATGAGGTTCACCTTTCCGCGATGGTAGTGTCCGTGGAGAGCCGTGTGGACGAGGATGTCGCCCACCGAGCTGGAAAAACTCTGACCGGCGCTGTTGACGTATTCGATCGTCTGCTCGAGCAGCCTGTCGCTCAGCCCATCCAGGTAAGCCGCCAAGCTCTGCTGCGTTTGGCCCATGAGTTCCTCCGCCTCCTGCAGACTCACCTCAGGCCATACGGCGGCCCTGGAAGACCGGCCCTGCAGGCGGGACAGCCAGATCTCCTGGGCGCCCAGGACGTGGGCCCATTCCCGCAGCGCCCGCTCGGGAGGCTGAAAGGCCGCTTGCAGGGCTTCAAGCATAAGGCGGTCGGCCCAAAAAGCGTGCTTCCAAAGGCGCCGGATGTGCTCGACGGATTCCATGGCATCGCTCCGTGCGGCTATTGCTCCGGCTCTTCGCTGCCCACGGCATAGAGGAACTCCGCGGTGCGGATGAAGAATTGTCCGTTGGAAATAGCCGGCGTGCTGAGCGTGTAGCCCTGCACCTTGTTGGTGGCCAGCACCTCGAATTGGGGCCCGGTCTTGAAGACCGTGGTGGTGCCTTCCTCGCTGGTGGCGTAGATGCGTCCGTCGGCCAGCAGCGGAGAAGCGCTGTAGGTCCCCACTTCAACACGTTCCGGGCCATAGACCACCTGGCCGCTGTCGGCCCGCAGAGTGGTCACCACGCCCCGGTCGTTGACCACGTAGAGGTACCGGCCGTCGGTCACGGGAGTGGGCACGTCGGTGCCCCGCTCTCGGGTCCAGGCCAGGTCGTCGGAGGAAATGGTGCCGTCGTCGCCTATCTTGTAGGCCAGGATGGGGCCGCGCTTGCCGAAGACGTAAAGATATCCGTTTCCAACCACCGGCGAGGCCACCAGCCGTTGGGTGGCGCTGGGTTCGGGATTGAGTCCTCCCACCCTCCAGAGTTCCTTTCCGTCCTCGGGGTCGTGCCCCGTGACCACGTCGGCTCCCACGATCACGATCTGGGTGTGGCCGTTGTGGCGAAGCAAGGCGGGAGTGGCGTAGGAATCAGGCGATTCCTGTCCGTAGGCTTCTTCCGGTCTCTCCACCTTCCACAGCGTCTTTCCCGTCGCCTTGTCGATGCGCAGCAGGTAGGAGGGGTCGTCGGTATACCAGCCGTGCAGCACCTGCAGATAGAGAGCATCTTCATGCAGCAAGGGAGAGGAAGCGTAGCCCCATTTGAGTCCGAAGGCGCCGTAGTCGGCCTGCAGGTCGCGCGTCCACACTTGTTGCCCCTCGAAGTCGTAGGCTCTGAGGATGCCGGTTCCGGAAACCACGTAGACGTGTTTCCCGTCTGTCACCGGCGAGGGACTGGAGAGGTTCTGTTTGCGCAGGATCTCGTTGCCTCCCCCCAGTTCGCGCTTCCAGACAGGTTGGCCGCTGCGGCGGTCGACGCACCACAGCTCCAGGCGGTCGCTCTCTTGAGGGTCGTAGCCGACGCTGAGAAAGATGCGGTCGCCCCACACGATGGGAGTGGCGCCGCTGCGTGCCGGCATGGCCAGCTTCCAGGCCACGTTGGACTCGGGCCCCCACTCCAGCGGGAGGTTCTCTTCCGAGCTGGTCTGGTCGAGATGAGGCCCCCGCCACTGAGGCCAGTTGTCGCCGGCGGAGAGCGTGGCGGCCAGGAACAGGCAAAGAGTCAGAATCACGGTCCGGAACTGCATCTATACCTCCAGGAACAGGTCGGCTGAACTTGCGACTCCATGTTGGACAAAACTGCCCTCGATTGTCAAAGCCAAAAGGGGTCTTGGTTGCCGCTGGCGCCCCGAGCCAGACTTAATCTCCGGCGACAACGGCATCAGCCTCCGTTTCCACCAGCCATTCGCTGTTGATCAGCCCCGAAATCTCCACGAAAGTACAAGCGGGACGGATCTTGGCGAAGACTTCCCCGTGAGCCCGTCCGGCTTCTTCCCAGCGCGATATGTCGGCCAGAAAGATGCGCGTGCGGATGATGTCCTCCGGACTGCCGCCGGCCTGTTTGACGGCCTCGATCATGATGCGCAGGCAGTAAACCGTCTGGGAATAGAGGTCCCCCGGCGACACTGTCGATCCGTCGGGCGCGATGGGCGCCGTTCCCGCCACCGCGATGTGCTTTCCGATGCGGACGGCCCGGGAAAAACCGATCGGCTCTTCATAAGGCGAACCGGAGCTGACAAGGGTACGTTTGCTCATAGGCTGGCTCCAGAAAGAAATGACAGACTACGCCGCGGCGGCGGCGGCGGCAAGCGGGAAACGCGACAAAAGCTGGGAGCTATTGCATATCAGTCCGAGAATGGGCATAGTTGGCGGCATCGGGCCACTCGACTTGATGAACGAAGGAGGATTTGGTGCTCTCGATCAACTCTCGCCGAAAACTGTGCATGGCTTTGCTGGCGACGGCTCTCTGGGCGGCGGCTCTGCCCCAGCGTGCAGGGGCCGAACGGCCGCGGGTCTACGCCTTGACCGATGTGCGTATCGTGACCGCTCCCGGCCAGGTCATCGAAAGCGGAACCATCGTATTGCGCAACGGGCTCATCGAAGCCGTAGGAACCGGAATCGCCGTTCCCGAGGAGGCTCAGGTCATCCAAGGGCAAGAGGGCTGGACGGTCTACCCAGCCTTCCTGGATGCCGCGGCCCGCGTCGCCGTGAAAGAAGAGGAGGGCCAGCAAGGCCAAGGCGGATTCAATCCCGCAGTCCTGCTGCAATCGCTTCAAGAGGGCCAGGAGACGCCTACCGGATCGCCTCACGAACTTTCCCTCATTCACCCCGAAGCTGCGGTGGTGGAGGAACTCGATTTCAGCGACAACCGCATTCAGAGGCACCGCCAGGCCGGATTCGCGGCCGCCCATGTGCTCCCCGCCCAGGGCATCCTCAAGGGGCGCTCAGCGGTGGTGGCACTGCGCCAGGGCGAGGCCAAGCAACTCATCATCCGTCCTCGCCTGGCTCAGGTGGCCTCCCTTCAGTCAGGAGGATTCTTCAGCGGCTATCCCACCTCCAAAATGGGAGCCGTGGCGGCCATGCGGCAGGCCTTTTACGACGCTCAGCGTCAGAGGGACTGGGTGGAGCGATACCGGAACAATCCGGTAGGCATGCAGCGTCCCATCTTCAAGACCTCCGACGAACCTCTGATGGCAGCCGCCCGGGGCGAGACTCCCGTCCTCTTCACAGCCTCATCTCCGCTCGACTTCGACCGCTTCAAGATGATCGCCGACGAATTCGGACTGACGGGAATGGCGCTGGGACGCTCGCTGGCGGACCCTCCCGATCGGATCAAGGCCGCTTCCATGCCTGTCCTGCTTCCCCTGGAAATGCCGCAGAAGCCCAAGCTGGAAGATGAAGACGAGCAGCGGGAGGTGGGGCTGGAAGAGATGCAAGCCTACCTGCGCGCCCCCACTCTGCCGCGACTCCTCAAGGAAGCCGGCATCGAGTTCGCCTTGGTGTCGCTGGGCATGGATTCGGTCGGCGACGTGGCCGAGAACCTGCACAAGATCACCAGCCAGGGCGGACTCCCGCAAGAGGACGCTCTAGCCGCCCTGACTACAGTCCCCGCCCGCCTGTTGGGACTGGAAACCGTACTCGGCACCCTGGAAGCGGGCAAGATCGCCAACCTGATGGTGGTAGACGGCGAGCTCTTTGCCGAGAAGCCCTCCCTGCGCTATCTCTTCGTGGACGGCATCCACGAAGAATTCGAGGCCGAGGAGGCCAAGGGCGACCCCCACGCTCAGGTCGATCCGCGGGGCGAGTGGGACGTTACCACCCAAGTGATGGGACGCAGCAATCAATCGACCTGGACCATCGAGGGCAGCCCCGGCAACTACAGCGGCAAGACCGAATCGGATCGAGGCTCGCGCGACTTCGATTCGGTGGAACTTCAAGGCAACCTGCTGCGGGTGCGACTGCCCGGCCCCGGCGGACGTTCCATCGAAGCCGAAGTGGTCATCGAAGGCGAAACTTTCGAGGGCGAATCGGAGATCAACACTCCGCGCGGCTCCATCACCATCAAACTGAGCGGAAAGCGCACGTCCAAACCGCAGGGAGGTGCCAGATGAAGACTCATTCTCGAGAACCAGCCATGAACCAAGCAACTTCAGTCTTTCTCAAGCCGCTGACGCTCCTGGCCGTGATCCCGGCGCTGTTGCTGTGGGGCGGACTCAGCCTGCGGGCGCAGGAAGACGACCCCCGCCAGGTGCGGACTTATCCGCTGCCTCCCGAAACGCCTTCCCAGGTGCTGATACGAAACGCCACGGTGTGGACCCAGAGCCAGAGCGGCATCCTGGAAAACACCGACGTTCTCCTGGTGGACGGCAAGATCCGGTCGGTGGGCAGCGGACTCAGCGCTCCTTCCCACGCCCTGGTCATCGAAGGCCAGGGACTGCACGTCACTCCCGGCCTCATCGATTGCCACAGTCATAGCGCCGTCGAAGGCTTCGGAGTCAACGAAGGAGGTTCGAGCGTCACTGCCGAAGTCCAGATCGACCACGTTCTCGACCCCGGCGACCGCTACATCTACCTGCAATTGTCGGGGGGACTGACGGCGGCCAACGTCCTTCACGGCTCGGCTAACGCCATCGGGGGCCAGAACTCGGTCATCAAGCTGCGCTGGGGCGCCAGCAATCCTCAGGACCTGCTCTTCGAAGATGCGCCCGAGGGCGTCAAGTTCGCTCTGGGAGAGAATCCCAAGCAGAGCAATCTTCCCAACTTTCCGGGCTTGCCCCAGCGCTATCCGCGCAGCCGCATGGGCGTCGAGGCCACCATCCGCAACGCCTTCCGCGAAGCGCGCCAGTACCAGGCCGAGTGGGAAGCCTACGACCATCTTTCCCAGTCCGAGAAGGAGCGCGCCGTCCCGCCGCGCAAGAACCTACGCCTGGACGCCGTGGTGGAGATTCTGGAGGGGACCCGCCTGATCCACTCCCATAGCTACCGGGCCGACGAGATCCTCATGCTGATCAGGTTGGCCGAGGAATTCGGAGTCACCATACAGACCTTCCAGCACGTACTTGAAGGCTACCGCGTAGCCGATGAGATGGCCGCTCACGGAGCCGGCGGATCGACCTTCGCCGACTGGTGGGCCTACAAGCTGGAGGCCTTCGAGGCCATCCCCTACAACGCCGCCCTCATGACTCAGCGGGGAGTCAACGTCAGCATCAATTCCGACAATGGATCGCTGGCCCGCCGTCTCAACCTGGACGCCGCCAAGACCATCCGCTACGGAGGCATGACTCCTCAGCAGGCCCTGGCCATGGTCACCAACAATCCCGCCAGCCAATTGGGAATCGACCACCGGGTGGGATCGCTGGAAGCCGGCAAGGACGCCGACATCGTCGTCTGGACCGGCAGTCCGCTCAGCGTCTACAGCCAGGTCAGCCACACCTTCGTGGACGGACAACTCATGTTCAGCCGTCAGCACGATCTGGAAAACCGGGAGCGCGTCGAGCAGGCGCGGCAAGCTCTCATCGCCGAGATCAAGGAGCCTCCCAAGGAAGAAGCCGAAGAAGAATCGATGGACGAAGAGGTGGCCGAAACGGATGAGGAAGTGGAACCTCAAGGTGACGGGGAGTCGCAAGAGGCCATGGAAGACGATCCCCAGGAAAACGACTCGGACGGCGAAGAGTCCGAAGAGCTTCCCGACAATCCCGACCATGCCGCTTCCTACGGCTACGCCGCGCTGGCGCCTTCTCAGCCCACCGCCATCCTGGGCGCCACCGTCCACACCATCAGCGGTGAGGACATTGAAGACGGCGTCGTGGTCTTTGCCGACGGCCGAATCAGCGCCGTGGGCGGACCTGGCACCGACATCCCCTCCGGCGCCCGTCGAGTGGAGGCCGCGGGCAAACACCTGTGGCCGGGAATCATCCACGCTCAGACCGTGCTGGGACTCAACGAGATCGCCAGCGTGGCGGGTTCGGTGGACAGCGCCGAAATGGGCGATTGGAATCCCGACATCGACGTCCACCTGGCCGTTCATGCCGCCAGCACCCATATTCCCGTTTCCCGATCGGGCGGCATCAGCCATGCCGTGGTCATGCCGCAGGGAGGCATACTGGCGGGAACCACCGCCCTCATCCGCCTTGACGGCTGGACCTGGGAAGAAATGTCGGCCGTCCCGCGCCATTCCATGTCGGTGGAGTGGGAGGGCGGCGGAGGCGGCTTCGCTGCTTTCTTCGGCGGCAGGCAGAGCCTTGAAGAACGTCAGAAGCAGTCGGAAGAAAGGGCCGAAAAGCTGGAGGAATACTTTAAGGACGCCGAGGCCTATCTGAAGGCCAAGGGAGAAGTCTCGGCGGCCGAGGGATCGTGGGAATACGATCCCAGGCTGGAGGCCCTCGAGTCGGTGCTCAACGGCGACATGCCCCTTTACGTATCCGCCGACAGCTACTTCGCCATCGAAGATGCCATGGATTGGGCCCTCAAGCGGGGCTTGCGGCTGGTGATCGTAGGCGGTCGGGACGCGCCGCTGGTGGCTGAAAAGCTGGCTCGCCACAAGGTTCCGGTGGTGTTGACCAGCGTAGCCTCCGACCCCACGCGCGACGACGAGCCTTACGACGTCCGCTATGCCACGCCGGCCGCGCTTGAAAAGGCGGGGGTGCTGTTCGCCATCGCCGGAATCGGCACCCCCGGCGGATCGTCCAACGCGCGCAACGTCACGCTGCACGCCGGAATCGCTGCCGGCTTCGGCTTGGACCGCCAGGCTGCCTACCGCTCGCTGACCCTCAATCCGGCCCGCATTCTGGGCGTCGAGGCCACCCTGGGGTCAATCGAAGAGGGCAAAAGCGCCAGCCTGGTGCTGACCGACGGCGACCTGCTGGAGCAGAGCACCGCCATCGAGCAGGTGTGGATCGACGGCATGGAGCCTTCCATGGAGGACAAGCACAAACGCCTCTACGAAAAGTACAGCAACCGTCCGCGCTAGGGCCGGCGGTGCAGTGCGTCAGAAGTTTTGAGCCACCCTGTCGCGTTATTCCAGCATTTCAGCGTTCGGACCCTTGCCGTCTTAAACTTAAGCCCAGGGTGGCGCCGCCGTCTCGCTAGCGCTCGCCGGGGCTGACCCCGGCCTGGCGAATCTGTCCCTGTGTCAGGGACAAGAACGTAGGGCCCTGGCTCAGAACTGACAAGGCAGAAGTCCGCTTTGCGAGTTGGGCGTTGGGTCCTGGGAATTCGGCCCGAAGGCCGCTCAGTAGATCTCGAGGCTGCCGGCCATGCGCCGAAAGGTGCGGCGGTAGCTGCCGAAGTCGTCTTCAGGCACGATCTGCAGCAGGTAGACGATCTCGTCGTTGTCGAGAAGCGCGGTGTAAACTTCGACGTGCTCCTCGAGTCCGGTAGCCGGCGAACGTCCGGCCAGCGTCACGTTGAGGGCTTGACGCTGCCCCAGGCGCACCCGCCTCCAGTTCGTGACCTGGCGCAGATGACTGTTGTTTTGCAGCATGTCCCGCAGGTAGGCCTGGCTGCCGTCCACCAGAAGATCCTGCTCCCGCCGAGCCCTGGAGCGGAACTGAAAGCGTTCCAGAATAGCGCCGTAGGCGACTTCGGTACGTCCGCGCACCTGGCCGATGCCTCCCTGAGGAGCGAAGGTGACTCCGAATCCCTGGTGGGGATAGGGTTGCCAGTTGGCCGGATGGTCGATGCGGTAGGCGCGGTTGTCGGACTCGAAGATCCGCCAGCGGCTGGAAGGAGGCTCAACGTCGCCCACTCGGGGACTGTCGCCGCCTCCGGCACCGCCTGCTCCGCCCGACTGCAAGTCTTGCATGGAAGGGGCGTCCGACATGCGATCCAGCCGTGACTTAATAGCTTCGAAACTGCCCACGTTGGGCTGGCTGCGGTAGCCGCCGATAAGGTCGATCTCGCGCTGAATGCGCTCAGAGCGGTCTTCGGGGGCGGGGTGAGAACTGAAAAAGGTCTCCAACCCGCTCCGGTCGCGTCCCGCCTGCTGGCGCAACAGCTCGAAGAAGTCAGCCATGGCCATGGGGTTGTAGCCGGCCGCCGCCAGGATCTGGACGCCCACCACGTCGGATTGCGTCTCGGCCGTGCGGCTGAACTTGAGGAAGAGCGAATTGAGGCCGAAGCCGCCCACCGACTGAATGATCTGCTCGGTGGTGCGCGAGGTGCGGTCGCCCAGGAAGACTCCCAACAACGAGAATCCGGCGCCGGCCAAATAGGCCTTGGAGGCCTGGTTGGTGCCGTGACGCAGGGCCACGTGGGAGATCTCGTGGGCCATCACGCCGGCCAGCTCGGCTTCGCTGCGGGCCGCCTCGATCAGTCCCCGGTTGACGTACATGTAGCCGCCGGGAAGGGCGAAGGCATTGATGTCGGAGACGTTGACGACCTTGAACTGGTAGGGAAAATCAGGACCCGGCGCGTGGCGGGCCAGCCGTTGTCCGATGCGGTCGACATAGTCCTGCACCCTTCGGTCGTCGAGAAGGGGCAGCTGTCTTTCGATTTCAGAGGCGCTGTTACGGCCGATTTCCACATCCTGTTGAGGGGAGAAGAGATTGAATCCGGGATCGACGTCGGTCTGCGCCAACAGCGGCGAGGCGCTGACAAGCAGCAGGACGGTCAAGCTGGAAATGAGTCTTTGCCCAATCATGTGGAGACCCTTTCTGGTTCTGTATCTGTGAGCGGGCCGCTCGCACCGCGTGTCTTACTGATTCTTCAGACGCCTATTGGCCCATTAGCTTTCATTTTCGCTTCGTGCTGTATGGGATTCAAATCGGCGGCCAAGGTTGCAGCCGCCTGCGCTTCTCAGCCCGAGTCTTTCTGCTTGACCGCCTCTTGCACGACGTCGATAAGGGTCGACATGCGGAAGGGTTTGCGCAGGCAGGCGAAGGCGCCCGCCTCTTTGGCGGCCTGGAACTCGTTCTCGTGAGCGACTCCGCTGATGACGATGACCGGCAGCTCGGGCCTGCTTTCGCGCAGCACCTCGAGTACCTCCAGACCGGCCTTCTTGGGCATGCGCAGGTCGAGCAGAACGGCGTCGTACTCGGCCTGTTCAAGCTTGTGCAGGGCGCGTGCGCCGTCCTCGGCGAAATCGATGTGCCAGTTTTCGCCGCTCAAGGCCTGTCCCAGAAGTTCGCGGATGGCGGATTCGTCGTCGACCGCCAGCAGCTTGGCTTCGATGGACGGCCCAGAAGAGACTTTGCTGCGCGAGGAGGCCCGCTTGCCGGTCTGGCTGACCGGGGTTTCACCCGCCCTGGGCAGGACGATCCGGAAGGTGCTTCCCTGGCCCGGCTTGCTGGAGACCAGCACCCGTCCTCCGTGGTTGCGGATGATGGTGAGACAGATGGCCAGCCCCAACCCGGTTCCCTCGCCTTCCCGCTTGGTGGTGAAGAAGGGATCGAAGATAGAGGGCAGGTCCTGCGGAGCGATGCCTTCACCGCTGTCCTGAAAGTCGATCTCCACCTCTTTGGGATTCTCCCCGCGACGCAGGCTGAGCGTGAGTTTGCCGCCCTCTTTCATGGCCTGCACGGCGTTGATGCAGAGGTTGAGAAAGACCTGCTCGAGCTGTTTGGAATCGCCCAGCACCGGCGGGACCTCCTGGGCGAAGTGGCGCACCACCTCGATGTTGGCCAAGCGCATGCGCTGCCGCAGCAGGTCGAGAGTGCGATCGAGAATGGAATCCACCCGCACCGGCTCGACCTGCGGCTCGGCGGGCCGCGCCAACCCCATCAGGTCGCCGGTGATCTCGGAAATGCGCTCGATCTGGCGCACGATCTCCTGCAGCCGCTTCTTATGCTTCTCGTCCTCGGTGGTGAGCAGCATCAATTCGGCGTGTCCGGAGATGACGGTGAGGGGATTGTTGATCTCGTGGGCCGCTCCCGCCGCCAAGCGTCCTACCGAGGCCAGGCGCTCGGTGTGAAAAAGCCGGCGTTCCGTCTCTTCGACCTTGCGTCCCGTCTGGGCCAGTTCTTCGGCCTGCACCTGCAATTCCTCGTTGAGGAGCAGACGGTGCAGAGCCAGGGCCGCTCCGTGGACGTAGTGGCGGGCCACCTCGACCATCTCGGGCACGTCGGGCGATTTGGAGTCGACCTCCACCAGCAACTGGCCGATGGATCCTCGCTGCGTCTCCAGAGGGAAAACCAGCAGGTCGGGACTGAAGAGCATGGCCGTAAGCGCATCTTCTTCTTCCGAGCTCCGGCCTTCGGAAAGCTTGCGCTGCAGCAGCGAGAGCTGGGCTCGGGCCGTCAGGCGGTCGAATTCGTCCCTTTCCTCCTCGTCCAGGGGAACCATGAAGCGGGCGGCGGCTTGGCCGCGGGAGCGCTTCAGACACCCCTCGAGCCCCGACGACCGCTTCAAGGCCACATAAGCCAGGGCCCGGCGCAGGGGCAGAAACTCGGCCAGCAAGTCGATGACGTGAAAGACGCCCCGGGCCGGACTGGTGGTCTCGTCCAGGGCTTGGTGGAGACGGTGGATGGCGGAGAGCACCTTTTCCTTGCGCCCCAGTCGCCTGCGCTCCACTTCCAGCATCACCTGCAAGTCGCTTAATTGCCGGTTGGCGCCGTGGACGGCCTGCAAGTAGAGTTCGGTCTGATCTGCGTCCCAGTCGAAGTAGCCGGCCACTTCCTCGAAACGGTCGAGCACCTGAGAGGCGATGCGGCTGAGTTCTTCGCCGCTCAGGGCCGTTACCATGGAGAGCCTTTCCAGGTTCCAGTTCTCGCCCGGATCCCCCGAGTCCCCGATGCGGAAGAGGCGGCACAGCGAATTGCCCGCCTTGACGATGAAAGCCAGGTTGCGCTGAGGCGAGTCGCCGAAATAGGAAATCGGCTGATGGTGCAGCCAGGCCGCCTCCACCAGGTCTGAGGGAAAACGCCAGCGTTCCATGGCCAGCTTGGCGACGCCCGTGTGCCCGATACCGAAGTGAGCCTCCTCGTTCTCGAGCAGCCGCCCCTTGCCTTGACGGGCTTGGCGCACCACTTTGGAATACTCTTCGGAATCCCAGTGAGCCAGGATCAGCTTGCCCATGTCGTGCAACAACCCGGCTACGAAAGCCTCCATGGGCCGCTGGAAGTTGAAGCGCCGGGCCAAGGTTTCGCTGGCGATGGCGCATGCGGCGCAGTGGTTCCAGAACTGGCGCAGATCGAATCCGCCGCTTTCATCCGGCTTGATGGAATCGAAGACCACCGCCGACAGCACCAGTCCCCTGACCAGGTCTTTTCCCAGCAGGGAGGCGGCCCGGTCGATGGTGGAAACCTCCCCGGAACGGCTGAAGTAGGTGGAGTTGGCGACTTTCAGGAGCTTGGCCGTGAGGGCGTGATCGGTTTCGATCAGGCGGGCGATTTCGGCCATCCCGCTGTCTTCGTCGCTGGTCGTTTCGATCAGCCGGACCGCCACGGCTGGAAGGGTGGGCAACTGGCCCAATTCCTCGATGAACCCGCTTAGATCTGCTGCTTTCACAGCGCCTCCCCAAATGTCCTGCGATCATCCGTCCTGGGAGGACAGATCATCCTTCTCTAGGCTGCATGCGGCCTTTCTCTCTCTCCCCGGACCGCATGCAAGAAGGGTTTCGTGCCGTACAGACGAACTGTCCAGGTTTTAAAGAATACTAGATCATCCTGACGATGGGGCAGAAAAATATCGTACATGATGAGGTAGATTGCGAAATCGGCATAGAGGAGTCTTCGATCAAGCCCCCCGGTGCACACCTGGCGCCGTCGCCTCACGACCTCTCGTGAAAATGAGACGGATCACCGTTCCGTCGCAGTAAAATGGATGAAAATAGTCGAGATTAAGCTCTTTTGGGCTAACGTTTATTGCGTCCCTTGTTTGTTGACGACTGGAACGACCCTGTCTATACTGCCCCACAAATCGGCAAGCGTAGCGGGACGGTCTGGGTAGCGGGGGAGAGAAGATGACCGAAGTACTTTTGGCGCACGCCTTCTACATCCGAAACGACCCCAAGCAGATGGAGAAGATGCGTCCTTATGCGCCTTTGGGGACGCTTTATGCGGCGGCCCGGCTGAGAGAGCGCGGATACAAGGTGGCTCTCTTCGACGCCATGTTGGCGCGGGGCGTCGAAGAATACCTGGAAAAGCTGCAACGTCTGCGGCCCCGTTTCGTGGCCATCTACGAAGACCAGTTCAACTTTCTCAACAAAATGTGTCTGGAGCAGACCCGCAAGGCCGCGATCGAGATGGGGCGTGCAGCCCGCGCTCAGGGCGCCACGGTCGTCATCGCGGGCTCGGACGTCACAGACCACCCGGAAGCCTACCTTGCAGGGGCGGCCGACTACGCGCTGATGGGTGAAGCCGACGACACCCTCTGCATGCTCCTCGACCGTCTCAGCGGACGCAGCGACGAGCCCGTCGACGAGGTGCCGGGGCTGGCTCACGGCGACACCGAGTCTCCCGATAAGGTGCAGCGCAATCCCCTTCCCGAGCCGGAGCGCAAACCCGACCGCTTTCCCTTTCCAGCCTGGGAACTGCTGGAAGTCGAACGCTACCGCCAGGCCTGGAAGCAGGCTCACGGCTACTTCAGCCTCAACCTGGTCTCCACCCGCGGCTGTCCCTTTCACTGCAACTGGTGCGCCAAGCCTATCTGGGGACAGCGCTATGCCATGCGTTCGCCGGCCAACGTGGCCGAAGAAATGGCCCGGGTCAAAGAACTGCTGCAGCCCGACCACATCTGGTTCGCCGACGATATCTTCGGACTGCAGCCGCGCTGGGTGGCCGAATTCGCCCAGGAGGTCGAGCAGCGCGACGCTTCCATCCCCTTCATGATTCAATCGCGGGTCGACCTCATGACCCGCAAGGCGGTGGACGGACTGGCGCGGGCCGGCTGCGTGGAAGTTTGGATGGGCGCCGAGAGCGGCAGCCAGAAGATCCTCGACGCCATGGACAAGGGCAGCAAGCTGCACAAGATCCGGGCCGCCCGCAGGCGATTGGGCGAGGCCGGCATCAAGGCCTGCTTCTTCATCCAGTTCGGCTATCCCGGCGAGACGTTCGAGGACATCATGGCCACCGTCAACATGGTGCGCGAACTGCTGCCCGACGATATCGGGATCAGCGTCAGCTATCCCCTGCCCGGCACCAAGTTTCACGACATGGTCAAGGCCCAGCTCGAAGACAAAGATCATTGGAAGGATTCCAACGACCTGGACATGATGTTTCAGGGCTCCTACCAGACACCCTTCTACCGCAAGCTGCATCGCCTGCTGCACTGCGATCTGGAACTACGCCAGAAGCTGCAAGAGGAACCTTCCGCCAACGGCCTGCTCAAACGCCTCGACCGCCTCAACGACCACTGGTTTGAACTGGGCCAGATGGAGCTCAAGTACCGCAGCGAAGCCCCCACCTCCATCGAGAAGACCTACGCCCAACCCGACAAGCCCGACTTGAGCCGGCGCTGGAACTGAGACATGAGCGACATTCTCCTCACTCACGGCTATTTCCTTTTCGAGGATCCCAAGGAAAGGGAGATCATGAAGCCCTATCCCACCCTGGGGTTGCTCTATCTGTCTTCTTACCTGCGCCGGCAAGGATTCGAGGTGGAAATCTTCGACTCGACGTTCTCGGCTCCGGCGGCCCTCAATCAGCGCCTGCGGCAGGAAGCAGGGGTCGTAGGCATCTATACCAATCTGCTGACCCGGGCCGCGGTGCTGAAGATTACCGCCCAGGCCAAGATGCGGGGCTGGACGGTGGTGCTGGGAGGCCCCGAGTCGGCCAACTATCCCGAGCGTTATCTTGCACACGGGGCCGACGTGGTGGTCATCGGGGAGGGCGAGCGCACCATGGCGGAACTGCTGCCCGCCCTGCATAAACACGGTCCCAACAAGCTGCATGGAGTGGCCGGGACGGTCTTCCGCGACGAAGATGGAAGCGTCGTGCGCAACCCTGAGCGGGAGCAGGTTCCCGATCTCGATTCGCTGCCCTGGCCCGACCGCGAGGCCATCGACACCCAGCGCTATGTCGACGTCTGGCGCCAGCACCACGGAAGCGGCAGCGTCAACTTGATTACGGCGCGGGGATGCCCTTACAAATGCCGCTGGTGCTCCCATGCCGTCTTCGGTTTCACCCACCGCCGCCGCAGCTATCTCGACTGCGCCGATGAACTCGAGCACATCCGCGACGCTTACGACCCCGACCAGGTCTGGTACTCCGACGACGTCTTCACCATCCATCACAAGTGGCTCTTCGACTATGCGGGCGAACTCAAGCGGCGTGGACTGCGCATGCCGTTCGAGACCATTTCCCGGGCCGACCGCATGATGAAGGAAGAGGTGCTGGAAACTTTGGCCGAGATGGGCTGCTACCGCATCTGGATCGGCTCGGAAAGCGGCTCGCAGCGCATTCTCGACGCCATGGAACGGCGGGTCACGGTGGAACAGGTGCAGTGGGCCTCTCAAGCCGCCAAACGTCGCGGCATCGAGGTGGGCATGTTTCTGATGTGGGGTTATAAGGACGAGACTCTGGAAGACATCGAGGCCACCGTCGAGCACGTCAAGAAGTGCGCTCCCGACATCTATCTGACTACCGTCTCCTATCCCATCAAGAACACGGCCTACTTCGAGGAAGTGGCCCAGGAAGTGGAGGAACCGCAAGATTGGGCCTCCTCGACCGACCGGGACTACGTGGTGACTTCCCAGCATTCGCCTGACTACTATGCCCAGGCCGACCGGCTCTTGCGCAGCGAAGTCGAAGCCCTCCGCCTGAGTCGAAGCGATCCCGTCAAGGCGGCCCATTTGGCCGAAGAAGCCCGCAGGGCACGGCGCAAGCTGCGCAACTCCCAACTTGCAAGCCCCTGGTCCCAAAGCTTGTGAGTTTGGGGCTTGGATACTTGGGAGTTCGACCGCAACGAAGGGGATCGCCAGGCATGGTATTGGCGATCCCGCGGGGGGAGGCGCCTCCCGCGAAATGAAGGGGGAACCTCGCGGGAGGCCGCCTTATGGCTTGGACGGCTTGGGCAGCCGTCCAGAGCGGGCACAAGAGAGCATGTACGGGCTCTGGAGGGTGCCCCTTCCTGAGCGGGCTTTCACCAGCTATCCCGTCCGTGCTGTACTCTTACTGTCGCTTTGGGAGAGGCTATCTCAGGTCGATAGGAATTTTTTTGAGGAGATGACAAGAAGCCATGCCAGATACCCGCATCCTGCAGGAGGGCGATTTTTACCACAAGGAGAAATTCGGTCCCGATACCGTCAATCGGGGAGCCGTCTTGCTGGAGTGCGAATGGGATGGAGGCGATTTCGAATCGGGAGTCATGTTGGGAGGATTCTTCCGCAGCGGACGCTTTCTCGACGGCGTGTTCTGGGGAGGCGTGTTCTGGGACGGCGAGTGGCGCCAGGGACGTTGGGAATGCGGTTTCGACCGCCGGGGACGCTACCGTCCCCGAACCGACGCCCCGCCCCATGAATGAAATTCATACAATAGCTGTAGCGTCGCCTGAGATGAGATGGGTCAAACCCCTACTGCCTTTGACGAATTAGCTGCTCGTTATGATCAGGATTTCAGCCGCAGCACGCTGGGAATGTGCATGCGGCGAGCGGTGTGGAGGCGGCTGGACGTCCACTTCAAGCCTGGAATGCGGGTGCTGGAACTCAACTGCGGGACAGGAGAAGACGCCCTCTACCTGGCCCGCAGGGGCCTGCACGTCACCGCCACCGATGCATCGCCTGCCATGCTGGAGAAAACGCGGCGCAAGGCCGAGGAGGCGGGAGTGCAGGATCGGGTGGAGGTGAAGCGGATCGACCTGGCTGCCATGGAATCCGAGAATGAGCTGGAGGGAAGGCGCTTTGACGGAGCTCTTTCCGACATGGGCGGACTCAACTGCCTGCCCGAGTGGGGCTCTCCGGCTCGGGCCCTGGCGCGCCTTCTGCGTCCCGGCTCGCCCTTGCTGCTGTGCGTGATGGGTCCGCTGGCGGCCTGGGACTGGATCGGCTTCTCGCTGCAGGGACGCCCCTCGCAAGCGGTCCGCCGCCTCCATCCGGGCGGAGTGATGTGGAGGGGGCTGCGCATCCGCTATCCCTCTCCGGGTCGTCTCAGCCGCTCTTTTCGTCCCGCCTTCCGCACGACCCGGCTGAGCGCCGTGGGCGCGCTGCTGCCGCCGCCCTTGATGGGTGAGGACTGGGCCCGACGCCATCCCGGTCTGTTGAAGAGGCTGGAGCATTGGGAGCGCCGTCTGGAAACCCTCTTTCCCCTTCCCTACCTGGCCGACCACTACCTGATGGAGCTGGAAAGGACGCGGCCATGAGCGGGCTTGACTGGCCGCTGGCCTGTCCTCAATGCCGCCGACCGCTGGGTTCCACGGACACTGCGCAGGGTCAACTTCAGTGCTCCGACTGCGCATCGCGCCTGCATCGCGATCAGGGTATCTGGCAGGCATTGGCGGCGGGACGCGAGGACCACTACCGGTCCTTCCTGCGCGACTACACCCGCATCCGCAAGGCCGAAGGACGGGGCAGCGATTCGCCTGACTATTACCTGGGACTGCCGGAGTGTCCTCCCGACCACCCCATGGCCTGGCAATGGAAGATACGCCGCGCCACCTACCGCACCCTGCGCCGCCGGGTCCTGCCGAGGCTGCAACCCGGCTCGCGCATTCTCGACCTGGGGGCGGGAGTGGGATGGCTCAGTCACCGGCTGGCTCAGCAGGGCTTGCGTCCCTGTGCCGTCGATCTCAGCGACGACCCCGAGGACGGGCTGGGGGCGGCTCGCCATTACCGTCCTGACTGGCCCCGCGTGCGGGCCGAATTCGACCGACTGCCCTTTCCCGAGTCCTGCGCCGACGTCGCGCTTTTCAACGCCAGCCTTCACTACAGCACCGACTACCGGCGCACCCTCTCGGAATCGCTGCGGGTGGTCCGCGGCGGGGGCCGGCTGATCGTGCTGGAGACGCCCGTCTACCGCAAAGAAGCGAGCGGACGGCAGATGGCCGCCCGGCGCCATGCCGACTTCGAAAAGCGCTTCGGAACGCCTTCCGACGCACTGGCCAGCATCGAGTTCCTGACCTGGGACTGGATTGGCGAGTTAGGGCGCAGCCTGGGTCTGAAGTGGCGCGTGCTGCGGCCCTTCTACGGCTGGAAGTGGCACCTGCGCCCCCTCAAGGCTCGCCTCAAGGGGACCCGCGAGCCCTCCCAATTCGTCATCCTGACCGCTCAAATACCGTAGGGCTCCCAGTGTTGGCAAAGGCCAGCCCGCAACCCCCAACTTGCAGGGTTGCAAAGGCACCGTCCGCTTGGGAGTTGGGCCCTGGGCGTTGCTCCTTGCGCCCCCTCGGGCGCTTCAGCGCTTGAGGGCGCGGATTCGTATCGATCCGTCGGTGGACTCCAGGCGGATGCTCTGCCCTCCTCCGTTGAGCACATAGGTGGCGCGGACCTCGCTGTTGCTGCGATGCTCGTCGGCGGCGGGAAAGTCGGAGCGGATCTGGTGGCTGTCGTCATCGTCCCATCCCCGCAGGCGGATGGTGGCTTCGATGGTCACCGCGGCCGAGGCGGGAAGCGCGATCTCGACGTCGCCGCCCTGGGTGCGCAAGTCGCTGAAGCCTTCGGCGGACGGCTCAACCAGCTCCACGACGATGTCGCCGCCGGCGGTGCGGGCGCGTACGTTTTCCCGCACTCCGCGCAGGACGATGTCGCCTCCGGCAGTAGTAGCTCGCGCGCGTCCCGAGGATTCACGCAATTCGATGTCCCCGCCCGAAGTACGCAGGTCGACGCTGCCTCCGGCCCGACGCAGCGCCACGTCGCCTCCCGAGGTGCTCAGATCGGCGTCCTTGCCCACCTCGTCGGCCGTCACGTCGCCGCCGGCGGTGCGGGCTTGAAGGCTGCCTCCCACCTTGCCCACCCGGATCTCGCCGCCGGCGGTGCGGGCCTCCAACGTGCCGCCTACGTCGCGCACTCGGATCTCTCCGCCCGAGGTGCGCAAATCGCCGTCTCCAGTGATGTCTGAACCTTCTATGTCGCCGCCCGCGGTGGACACATCGCAGGAACCGTCCACGTTCTCGAACTCGATGTCTCCGGCTGAAGTGACGGCCCTGAAGGCGCCCTTGAGATTCCCCCGCAGGCTGATGTCCCCGTAGCTTGTGCGCAGGTCGAGGTCGCTTTGGCGGGGGACGTTGATTTCCAGGCGGGCGTCGCCGTGCCAGCCGCCTCCGCGCGGATCTCCGATCCTCACCCCGCTGGGCGTCTCCTGAATCGAGAGGCTCTGAATGCGAAGTCCTACGCTGCGCACCACCACCTCGGGTCGGTTCCAGGTCGAAATGCTCACTTCGCCAGCCGAGATGGAGACCGCTACCTGTCCTCCCTCACTCAGTTTGAAGGAGCGCGTATCGCTCGAGCCTTGTTCGGAAAGCGTTCCAGCGGCCGCGGAGCCGCCGAGTAGGGCGACTGCCGAGAGACAGACCAGCACAGCCGCCTTGGACAGTACTGGTGCCAACCGCCTCCGATCCAAGTGTGAAACCGGCAGATGCTCTCTCATTTTTCGCTCACCTTCTGGAGAAACTCCTGGGAACGGAGACGCACGTAGTCGTTCTGGTCGGCAGCCCCTTCACGCAGGCTGTCGAGGATCTCTTCGTCGACCTGGAAGGGTTCATCGCTTCGGGCGCTTTCAAGCGCATTGATGACCGCCACTCTCATGCCGGGATTGGGATCATAACGCAACACGTTCAAATAAGCCTGTTTGATTTCGGCGTCGAAGGGCATTTTCTGCAGCGCCGCCAGCGCCCTCTGGCGGACGCCGGCATTGCTGTCGGTCTGCAGGGAAATGATGAGGGTGCGGCGCACGATATCGTCCGTGCTTTCGCCTGAGTAGGAATAGAACTCGTCCACCGCCCGCAGACGGACCCCGTCGTTGTCGTCGTTGACGGCCGCATGGGCCAGCAGGCGGCGAATGCGGGCGTCTTGCAGCGATCCGCTGACGCGGCGCGGACGGACTTCCTGAAAGATCACATCGATCTTGTCGTCGCCTGACTCGAGAAAGCGAACGTTGGCGATGGATTCCTCCTCGGGCACATCGAGAAAGGGTCCCGCCGCGGGCGTTTGGAAGAGGAAGTACCCCATCCCCAGCCCCAGCAGCAGCATGGCTGCGGCTCCGCAAGCCGCCGCCCATCCCATCCCGGCCTCAGGTCCGAAGAGCCAGCGGTAGAAACGTACGATGGCTCCCAGCCGGGCTTCCTCGGCGCGCGGACCCGCCGCCGAAAGACCGGCCGGCAGGGCTCGCTCGGCCGCATCCTGCGCCTCGCGCTCCTCAAGGGCGCGGAAAAGGCGCGAGCGGGCTTGATAAAGCAGTTCATCGGAAGGCTCGCCCCATTCGTCCTCGGCCATCAGGTCGTGGAGACGCTTCAGTTCCTCCATTTCCGAGCGCAGAGAGGGATTGCTCCGGAGATGCTCCTGCAAGAGGAATTCCTCGGCATCACCCAGCTCTCCGTAGAGGGAAAGCACCATCATTTCTCGAATCTTCGACTTCATATCGGCCTCGTTATCTCAAATCTCTTCACTGCTTGACGTCGCTGTAGAGGGGACGCAGCTCGTCGCGCAGACGCTGATTGGCGGTGAAGAGGTATTTCTTCACCGTCCCTTCGGCGCAATTCATAATGTCGGCAATCTCGCGCAACTTATGGCCGCGCATGTGGCGCAGCGTGAAGACCATGCGCTGCTGGGGCGACAGGCGATGCATGGCGTTGCGCACCTGTTCCGAAATCTCGCTGCGGAAGAGGCGCTCTTCCGTCCTTTCAGACGACTCCAAGGAGTCGCCCAGGGTGGGCGAGTCCGGCCCGGACCGTCCCTCGTCCAGCGAATCGTAAAGGTGCGCCTTGCTGCGCGAGGTATGGGTCAGGCAGACGTTGGTCGTCACCCGATGCAGCCAAGTCGAAAACTT
Organism: Acidobacteriota bacterium; assembly: GCA_035471785.1. Lineage (NCBI taxonomy): Bacteria > Pseudomonadati > Acidobacteriota > Acidobacteriota bacterium. The sequence continues at coordinate 2,024 of DATIPQ010000073.1, read as the reverse complement.
GGCCCGGAACTGAAAGTCGGGCAGAGCCCGGTGGACGCGCATGAAGACCTCCTGATAGATGTCTTTGGCGTCCTCGGAATTGCGGGTAAAAGAGAGGGCGATGGCTAGCACTTTACGGTCATAGCGCTGCACCAAGCCTTCAAAGGCCTGACGATCGCCCCTCTGGGCCCTCAGGATCAGTTCGTGATCACTCAAATCCTTCAACTCTCGTTCGTCCGACATCATCAGACCCAGCACAGCGTGAAAAGGTTGGGTGCAATTCTAGACCAGGCGCCGGTCAGCGGCCGCGGAATTTTTTTCTGAACCCCTCAGCCAAGCTTCCCGTCTAAATATGCAATCCTACCTATTAGGACATCTCTAGCGAGCAGGGGAGTAGGCACGGCACCTACTCCCCATTTTTTTTGCCTTGTGCCATCCGTATTTGTGTGTAAAAATACGCATCGATGTACGTCGTATCGATTGAGGAGGTGTCCGATGATACGCAAGGTATGGCTTCTCTGTCTCGTGTGTTTTCCCGTAGTGGTCTTGGCTCAGGAGGAGAGGATGACGATCTTCGCTTTGAGCCGGACGCCTCCGGATCCTGACCCGGTCACCAGCCTCCATACGGTGGATTTTCAGACCGGCGCTCCGACACTTGTAGGAGAGACGGGCTTCGGGTTCTGCTACGGTCTTCATCACGAAGATGGAGCTTTGTACTCGCTTTGTCTGGAGGAGGATGTCTATCACCTGACCCGCCTCGATCCAGAGACCGGCCGGGGAGAGTTGTTGTCGCCCGTTCTTCCTGCGATGCAACAGGTAGCCAATGGGACGCAGTTCAACACCCCCAGTGATTTTCTCCTCACCGCGGACCGCATCGGCGTCATCAGCACTTTGTTGATCGACAGTTCGCTTCCCGGTTTGCCCGCCCAGGACCGGGTCTTCGAGGTCTATGACCGCCGGACACTCGATCTCCTTGCCCGGGCTCCCACCTTCGCCGTCGCCCTCTCAGGAGAGGTGTTGGGCGACCAGGCCTCGGCGGTCTTGGAGGAGTTCGGCGACATCGTGCTGGGCCAACTCAGCCTGCAGACCGCTCAGCGGCAGATCTCCTTCCCCCTCTCCTACCGGGTGAGGGACTTGGCTCGCCTGCCCGCAACGAGGCGTTTCTTGGCCCTGGGAATCTCTCCTCCGGCCAACCAGGTCCTCTTTCTGGGACACATCGACGAAGAGTTCGAAGTCTCGGTGCCGGTGGTGTCGGTTCCATTCAATCTCGAGCACTTGACGGTGGTTGAGCGGGGTGAAGTGCAACCGCCGGAGACGCCCGACCTGCCGGAATACGTTTTCCCCATCCTGGAGGCACAGCCAGGCTCTACCGGCTCTTTCAGCACCCATATAACGCTGCTCAACGCGGTGGGCACCGCCGATGCCCCCTTCATCCTCGAGGTCTTCGACTCAGAGGGGCACCCGATAGACCCGACCGATCTCTACTGCCCCGGCCCCGGCCAGGAGGACTTGCTGCGGCAGCCGGTGGCCGGTCAACATCTGCGTGGGCTCGACCTGACGGGAGGAGTCGTGCCCGTTTCGGGCTGGGCTCGTCTGCGGGCGGCGGACGCTTTGTCCGCCTCCAGCGAGGTCATCTTCACCACGCGTACCGACACTGGCTGCGGGGCTTTGGCGACCTCCCTGCCTTCGCAGGACATCCAGACCACCGTGCAGGTGCCGCCGGTGCGTCCAGTTCGTCGCTGGGTGGCCGAAGGCGTCATCAACCCCAACCGCGAGAGCGCTTTCTCCCTGGTCAATCCCGACCTTCTTCAATCCAGCCTGGTCACCGTCACGGCTCTCGACGCTGAAGGGAACACCGTCGATATCAACGAAATCGAACTCCAGCCGGGAGAGCGCATCAGCAATCTGCTCTTCGAACTGCTCATTCGCGGCAAGGTCTTCCTCCTGCCGCCCGAACGTCCCCAGGACTACCGGGGCAGCATCCTCATCGAGTCCGACCTCCCCATCGCCGTGGCCGGCCTCACCGTCCTCCTCCCCGAGGGCAA
>DATIPQ010000072.1 GCA_035471785.1 Acidobacteriota bacterium | reverse complement strand
CGGGCGTACCATGCGACCTTCGGTCGAACCCTCCAAGCTCCAATCCTCAAATCACAAGCGCCTTCAGAAGCCGACCTTTGACCGCCCTCATCGAATTCACACTGCCCGCTAATCCCGCACGGGTGCAACGGAAGGGCCAGCTTGCTCGCGTTTTACGTGGCCTTCGACATATTGAACAAAGTCGTCACCGTGGTTCTTTCGGTTGCCGATCCATCCTGATGGCGACCTTCGCCCGGCCTCAGCCGCAAACCAGGCATTCCAGTCCTTCCATGCATTCTCCTTCAAAATGCCTTCGTTGTAGGCCGTCCACGTTAGCTCCCAGCTGTCATAGAAGATATGCTCGTATGCCAAGAATCGCGCGGTGTCTGCTGCCGTGAGGCCTTCCGGATCATTAGCCACCCTGACCAAGATGTCGGCGATGTCTTTATTCTCTATCAGGAGGCGATCCATCTCCAACATTCTGTCGTAGACGATGGTCTGGACATCGGTGCTGGTAAGGTTTCGCGAACGGCGGAATTCACTCGCCGCATAGACGAGAGAGACCACGACTGCCAGAGCAGTGATTATTTCGGCCAACGATACAGCCGTCTGCAAGCTAATTCTTCGCATAAAACACCGCCGGAAGATTACCCCCTTGACATCTGCACGTCAAAGGGACTGCGGACTTCAGGAGATGCTGTTGCCGTCAGGTGCAGCCGCTCATCGGGCAGAATCGTGTTTACCTCGATGTCGCAAGAGAAGCCAAGCCGAAATCGATTGAGTCGGGACAATCCATGCCGCCATCAACAGGCCCCACCCCACTACGCCGTACCGTAGGGCTGTCTCCGTTTCCCAATAACCGTCGCGCTCCCACCAAGAAAGCCATGGTTTCGGTGACCCGACCAAGACCCGAGGGACGACCACGCCCCGCGAGTGTCTTTCCATGAGCAGCAGCATGGGTCCCGGTGCAAAAGCCCCGCTCCCCTGGGGCATTTGGCCCGGGCATTGTGGCTCCAGGCCGGTGGCGGCGGGTCACAGCTTCGGCATCCCTCCTGCTTAGAAAAATAGCCTGGAGAGAAAAAATGCGATTCAAAGCTCTTTATGTTTATGCGGTTTGTCTGATCTTCGTCGCGGCGAGCGCTCCCGCGTGGGCGCAGGGGCCGGGAAACGGGCCGGGTCCAGGACCCGGCCAAGGCCCCCCAGACGACTTCCCAGGATTCGCCGGCCTTCCGGTGGAGCGAAACCTCGTGCTTCCCCAGGTGGCTCTGGGCCAAGAGGTGGTAACCACCCTCGTCCTCAGCAACATGGGGCTGCCCCAGCGCTTGCACTGGCTGCCTCAACCTGAAGACGTTGCCTTAAAAGGAACTATTCGCTTCTTCGATCCCCAGGGAGAGCCGCTGACCGTGATTCCCGAAGGCGGCCAAGCCACCCAAGCCGTCGCCTTTGAACTCGGCGCGGCCGAGGCGGTCTTCCTGGCCCTGTCCTCCGAGGCTCCGTTGCAGACCGGGTGGGCTCTCATTGAAGTCGAGGATGGCGACAGCGACTGGGGATTCATGGACGGGCGCATACCTTTCCGGGGCGAGCGGCTGATGGCCACCGCCTATTACACGATCAAAGACGGACAAGGCGTCCTCACACAAGTGGGCGTCGTTCCAGCGACCTTCCAAAGAGGCCTTTTCCAGCACCTGCTGATGCCGGCACAATTTGGATCTGGCCTCAATACGGGGGTGGCCTTGGTCAATGTGGACGACGAGCCTTTGGAAGCCGAGATGGTGCTGCGGTCCGGCGATGGAAGCGTTCAGCTCATGACCAGCATCATGCTCCAGCCCGGCCAACAGCGCGCCCGTTTCATCGACGAGTTGTTTTCCGGCTTAGAAGAGGGCTTTCAGGGCGTGTTGGAAGTCCACAGCGATCGCTCGGGACTGATCGCCTTGGGACTGCTCAGCAACCAGGGCATTCTTACCGCCGTCCCCACCCGCCATTTCGGCACTTGGACGCAGCACGGACCGATGATGCCCTAAAACCCGCCCGCACGGCTAACCCTTTTGCAACAAGGTCCCACTATCCCGACGTTTTATGTCGAGCACTCGGATCGTATCCCCCTTCAACCCACGGCTTCCTGCAGGGCCTCGGGTCGATTAGACTGTAGGGTGAGGGGGAGAGGAGGTGGAGCGTGGCGCGCATTATCGAACCTTTCCGCATCAAAGTCGTGGAGCCGATCGGGCTGACCGATCGGGAAGAGCGGGAGCGGCTGCTGGAGGAGGCGGGATACAACCTGTTCCGGGTGCCGTCCGACGCTATCCTCATCGACTTGCTCACCGACAGCGGCACGGGCGCCATGAGTTCCGCACAGTGGGCGGCGATGATGCGCGGGGACGAGTCCTATGCCGGGAGCCCCAGCTTCCGGCGCTTCGAGTCGACCGTCAAGGAGATTTTCGGGTTCAGGCACGTCATCCCCACCCACCAGGGACGCGCCGCCGAGCGCATCCTGGCCGCCACGCTGGTCAAGGAGGGCGACGTCGTCCCCAACAATACCCATTTCGACACCACGCGGGCCAACATCGAGGCTCGCGGCGCCCGGGCGCTGGACCTTCCCTGCCCGCAATCCCGCGATCTGCAGGCCGAACACCCGTTCAAAGGGAATATTGATCTGGAGAAGCTGGAGGAAGCCCTGGAGGAATACGCCGGGCGCATCCCCTTCGTCATGATGACGGTCACCAACAACAGCGCCGGCGGTCAGCCCGTCTCGATGGAGAACATCGTATCGGCCTCCCGGATGTGCCGCCGACGCGGCATCCCCTTCTATTTCGACGCCTGCCGCTTCGCCGAGAACGCCTATTTCATCCGCAAGAGAAGCCCGCAATACGCTGACAGGGACTTGGCCGAGATCGCCCGCGAGATGTTCTCCCACGCCGATGGGTGCACCATGAGCGCCAAGAAGGATGGCATGGCCAACATCGGGGGATTCTTGTGCAGCAACGACGACGCCGTGGCCCGCCAGGAGAGGGAGTTGCTGATCCTCACCGAGGGCTTTCCCACCTACGGGGGCCTGGCGGGGCGCGATTTGGAAGCCATCGCGGTCGGCCTGCGCGAGGCGCTCGACCTGCACTACCAGGAATACCGGGCCGCCTCCACCTCCTACCTGGGACGCGGGCTGTCGAGCCGGGGCATCCCCATCGTGCAGCCTCCCGGAGGCCACGCGGTCTACATCAATGCCGCAGGCATGCTGCCCCACCTCCCCCGCGAGCGCTACCCCGGGCAGGCCCTGGTTATCGAGCTGTACCGCCACGCCGGCATCCGTTCGGTTGAGATCGGGTCGGTCATGTTCGGCAGGCGCGACCCCGACAGCGGAGAGGAGTCCTACGCCGATTCCGAACTCGTGCGGCTGGCCATTCCCCGGCGGGTTTACACCAAGAGCCAAATCGACTACGTGGTGGAATCGATCGGCGAGGTCTTCGAAAAGAGAGACACGGTGCCTGGCGTCCGCATCACCGAGCAGCCCAGATCCCTGCGCCACTTCACCGCCAGTTTCGAGTTGGCGTAAGCATCCTTGGATAAGCCCTGGATAAGCCGGGTTGAACACTGTCGATCATTCTCCCTCTCATCACGCCAACCGTGATCCCAGACCGGCGCGCCTACTGGGCCTCTACACGGGTTCTGGGCTCTGGGGATGGGGAGCACGGGAGTGGAGCGCGGCCACCTAGGTGAGATCGGCAAGAATCTCTTCGCAATCTTGAGTTTTCAGACCGAGGCTGTAGAATATCGCTTGTTCTCAGTCCATCCGGTTCATCAGTCTGAAAGGGTCTGGGAAATCAGATTGCCGCTTGTCTCGTGAAAGGCCTCAAATGCTACTCGTCACGGATCTCGACAACACCCTCTACGATTGGGTGACCTATTTCGCGCGTTCCTTCCAGGCGATGCTGCGCGAACTCGCCCAGCAGCTTGAACTTCCCGAGGAGCGGTTGGGCAAGGAGTTCAAGGCGGTCCACCAGCGTTATGGCAATTCGGAACAGCCCTTCGCGGTTCTGGAGCTGCCTGCGGTGCGCGAGCGGTTGCCCGGGCGCTCGCGCTATGAGCTGCTGCAGGCGCTTGAGAAGCCGCTGGCCGCCTTCAAGGAGGAGCGCAAGCGATCACTACGATTGTATCCCGGAGTCAGCGAAACGCTGCAATCTTTGGACGAGGCGGGCATTACGATAGTAGGCCACACCGAAGCGTTGGCCGTCAGTTCCTATCATCGACTGCGGCTTTTGGGCGTCGATCATTACTTCAAGCACCTCTACGCTCTGGACGGTGAATTGCTGCAGCACCCCGATCCCGAACGCGGCGAGGAGCTTAATCCTCCCCAGGGCTTGGTGCGCGAAGTTCCCCGCGTCGAACGCAAGCCCAATCCGGAGCTGCTCAGGGATATCTGCGCGAGGGAAGGCGTGGACAAGTCGAAGTGCTGGTATGTGGGCGACAGCCTGACGCGCGACATCAGCATGGCCAAGCAGGCCGGGGTCCAAGCGGTGTGGGCCCGGTACGGGACCGAGTTTCCCGCGCGGCACTGGAAAACAGTGGTCGAGGTCACTCACTGGACCGAAGAGGATGTCGAGCGGGAGAGGCGCCTGAAGCAGTTGTTCAGCCAGGTCCAACCCGATTTCACCATAGACAGCTTCGCCGAACTCAAAAGGCTCCTGGCCCTTCCGTCACTCCCCTCGACAGCGGCTGCCGCCGGCTGATTATCGGCTCGTTTGGCCAGGCTGGTTTCCCTGCCCGGTCGACAGGCAAACTCCACATGTCAGGTTCACTCTGCTCTTATCAGGCAAATCGACCTGATCGGCGGGGCGGAAGACTCCATTTTCATAAACTTGCGCTACTCGCCGCCTAGTGGTTCAATGCCAACAATCGCAGCTAGGTGATGAATCCTAACAACATCGAAAAAGGGGAGGTCGTTATGAAACACCGAATCTGGGGTTGCTCGATTCTGGCGCTTTTGGCCGTACTCGTCCTTGCTCCCGCTCAGGTCGTTGGGCAAGACGAAGCCGTACTCGAGGTCGTCGCAGTGGACACCCACGGGAAAACCGCGGAGTACATCGCTTCGCTCGAGCCTCTTCTCAAGCGCCTGAAAGAAGTGGCTCCGAAAACAGAAACCAAGATCTACGAAGCCGATCTATCCGGGGAATTCACCGGGACCGTCTACGTCACGATCCGCTATCCGAATATGGAGTACATGGCCCAAAACCGCGCCAAGGCGTTTTCGGATCCACAGTTCACCGAAGCGCTGCAAGCTGTTGCGGCCACCGGACGGACGATCATCTCGCGCTCACTGCTCGTCGACCGGACTCCTTAGGCACGGTAAGCCCCTCGTCTCTCCCGCCGCCTACCTCGGGGAGAATCGTCTCTCCTTGATGATCCGGGCTATTCTTGACTCCTGTTTGTCAAGACCACTTTACACTTGGTCAGCCCCAGCGCCTTCTGCGCGGTCCGTTCGCCGCTCAATTCGGGATCTAATGGGGCAGGAATTGGACAATTTCCAAACTTTGTTGTAGAGAGGAGGGCGCATGAACGGTCCCCGGCAAGAGGAGGTCCGCAAGGAAGCGCCCCAGACCCCGGCAAGCGAGCCGCAAGAGGCTGGAGTGGGGGTGCCGCTTTTGTCGCGGGGACGGTTGCCCTCCTGCCGGGTCGGCTCGCTTCCCAGGCCGCCGCGCTTTTGGAGGCTGGTGGGGCCGGGAATCATCATGGTGGCGACCTCGCTGGGATCGGGCGAGATCTACTTCTGGCCGGGGATCACCATGCAGCATGGCTTCACCCTGCTTTGGCCGGCCCTGATTGCCCTCAGTCTGCAGTACGTCCTCAATACCGAGTTCGCCCGCTACACCATCGCCACCGGCGAGACCATCATCACCGGCTTCGCCCGCCTGTGGGCGCCTCTGGCCTGGGTCTTCCTGGCCTGCTCGACCCTGCCCTGGCTGTGGCCGGGCTGGAGTACGGGAGGCGCGACAGCGCTGTCCTGGGTGTTGGGAGGACAGGTCGACGTAATCGCCGCCGCCTCGCTGGTCCTCATCGGAATCGCCCTCACCGGTACCCGAGTCGTCTACAAGACGGTGGAGCGGATCGAGATGATCCTGACCGTCTTCGTCATCGTGTCGGTGGCGCTGGTGGCAGTCCTGGTCGTGAAAGCACCGACGCTTGGAGCCTTCGCGGAGGGCCTGGGGACTTTCCCCACCGCGATTCCCGAAGGACTCGACATCGCCACCCTGCTGGCCGCGCTGGCCTTCTGCGGCGCCGGCGGTTCCGTCAACCTGGCCACCAGCCACTGGATCCGCGACAAAGGATTCGGAATGGCGAAGCTGGTACCCAAGGTGACCAGTCCGCTGACCGGAGAAAAGGTGGCCGTGGCATCCGAGGGCTATTTCTTCAAAGCCGACGAGGAGAACCTGAGCCGCTGGAAGTCGTGGTGGAAGCTGGCCAGGCGCGAGCAGTTGCTCAGCTTCTGGTTGACCGGGGCCTTCGGCCTGATCCTCCTGATGCTGATCTCCCACGCCCTGCTCTACGGCCAGGACCTGGAGATCGGCATGGGCATGCTGCAAGCCGAAGGAGCGATCCTGGGACAGAACCTGGCCGCCGGCCTGCAGACGCTCTTCTATCTGATGGTGGCGGCCATCTTCTTCACCAGCGAGATCGGAGTGCTGGACCACGTGGCGAGGGTATCAGCGGATATCATCAAGACCAACAGCCCCATAATCCGAAACTCGTCCAGCCGCTACCTCAGCGAGAGCGCCCTTTACTTCTTTGTGCTCTGGCTGATGATCTTCTTCGCCATCGGCGTGATCTTCGTGGCCGACATGACGGACACCCCGACCCTGTTGAGAATCGCCGGGTCGCTGTCCGGCATCGTCATGTTCCTCTACTCGGCCTTGGCCATCCTGCTGATGCGGCGGCTGGCCAGCCAGGTCGCCGCCTCCGACGAACGCTTCCGAAGCGACAACCCCTTTCAGCTTCCCCTGTGGCGCCTCCTGGGCCTGATGGTGGCGACGCTCTTCTACGGCGGGTTCTCCTTCCTGCTTATCGCCAACATCGCCCGCACCCTGACCGGATGACGGGTCACTCTTCGACCTTGATGACTCCCTTCATGAAGGGGTGCGGAGTGCAGGTGTAGGTGAAGGTTCCAGGCTTGTTGAAAGTGACGGAGGCTCGCTGGTTTTGGGCGATGTTCCCGGTGTCGAAGCTGCCGTCATCGGCCGTTGCGGTGTGGGGGAAGGGATCTTCGTTGATCCAGGTGACGGTGGCGCCGACTTTCACCGTCAGCGTCTGCGGACTGTAGGCCAGCATGTTGATCCTGATGCTGTTCTCAGGCAAGTCGGCGCTGCCTGGAGCCGGTTTCATGGGGGCGCTTCGTGAAACGGCCTTGAGCGTCGGATAGCCTTCCACATAGACCCAATCGTTTCCCTTGGCCGGCAGATGGCAGGGAAGACACTCCTGGCGGTAGTCCCGGGTAACGCTGACCTGGGGATTGTCGGCGCTGAACAAGGCCCAGCCCCATCCGTCACCCCAGATCGGGTTGTCTTTGAAGCGGCCCCGGGCGTCCTTGACCATGACGAACCAGATCTGGTTGTCGGCCGCCCAACTGGCATGCCCGGTGGTCATCCGGGCCGATCTGCTGCTTCGGACTTCCTTGACCAGGGTGGCCCCGTCGGGAAACTGCTGGTGCCGGATGAAATGTTCCACCGAGTCGTTTTCCGAGTAGACCTCGTGGAAAGAGAGTCCTCCCTCCTCGGGGACCACCCAGTCGCCTAAATGCGACCAGGTGGTCCTGAAGTCCTCAGGGAGGCCGATGTTGCCCTGGGCATCAACCCAGGGCGAGAAGGATTGAGGGGGCTGCTGCTGGGGGCCGGGGGCAAATGCCCCCGCGCCCAGACTCAGGACGAATGCAAACAGGATCGTTCTTCTCATGACAAGTCCTCCCTTGGGACTTTCGGAGTTAGTGCGAACGGGCAGCGCGCAGAACTGGATAGTACTGACTGAATACCCAGTCCTCGGCCGCGTTCTGCTGGTGGCAGGAATTGCAGGTGGCCGTAGGCTGGATGCTGGCCTTTGCCTTCAGGGGGTAGCTGTGGCCGTAGCTGAAGTAGGCCCAATAGCCGGGTTCGTCGGGGAAACGCCTGGAGTCTTTGACGGCCACTTCAAGACCGGTGAATTCACCCATGAAGTATCCCTTGCCGCTAGGCGCCGCCTTCGATCCCACGCTCACCAGTTCCTTGACGAGGGCGGTTCCGTCCCGGAATTTCCCGGTGCGCGCGTAGTGGTCGAGATCATCAGGGTGGATGTAGACATTGTGAAACTCGGGAAAAGGGGCCTCGGGGGGATTCAGGTCATTGGGCGTCAGCGGCGTTCCAATGTGAATCCAGTTGCGGAAGCTGAAATCGGGACGCTGCAACTCGTTGTCGGCCGTGAAATTCAGCTTCTCCTGCCGAGGTGACATCCCCTGGGGCGCCGTCCCGGCCAGGGCCGTCAAAACGCCCGCCGCCGCAAAGCCGAGAACCAGCACAAAAAGGAAGAGGATCGGGTTTCGATACTTGCGATTCAGTCTCATTTCTTCATCTCCTTCAAGTCGTGGGAGCGCCGCTGGGCGCCGCCCGTATCTGTCAGCCATCCGGCGTCCAGTACGTCGGACGCCCCCTTGGACTCACCCCATGAGCGTGCGTTTCGCGGACGGGGACTGGCGGTCAGAAATCGGACCAGGACCGGTTTCCGGCAGCTCACTCAACAATGCCGGGAGAGAGGCCGGGAGCCGCCGCTTCGGGGCCGTGGCGGGCCGCTCCTGGCCCGCTCCGGCCGGGTTCTGTAGGACAATCCACCACACCAGAAAGGGAGAGTTTCCGACAAGCAGGGCAGCAGGGCCCGTTCTATACTGAGGGAGCGATGAGCAAGGCCGCGCGTGGAATATCGATGCCCGAAGAGACCTTTGCCGGCGACTTCATGTCGACCGTCATGGGCCAGGTCGTGATGAGCCTCGAAGGTCGTCTGATCCGCGTCAATCCCTCCTTTTGCAAGTTGATCGGCTATGCCGAGAAGGAGCTATTGGGAAAGTCCTTCGCCGAGGTCACCCATCCCGACGACTTGCCCGAGGGACGCGAGCTTGTCAATCGCATGCTGGCCGGTGAGATCGACAGCTTTCGCCAGGAAAAGCGCTACTTGCACAAGGACGGACACAATGTTTGGGTCCTGCTCAGCGCCACCCTGGTCCGGGACGACGACGACAAGCCCCTCTACTGCCTGGCCCGCATCCAGGACATTTCGGAACGCAAACGGGCCGAGCAGGCGCTGGAAGAGAAAACCGCCCAATTGCAGGCCCTGACCGATGCCATGATGGGCTACCTGGAAAGCGGCGACTTAGCCAAAGCCGCCGGAGCCATCCTCGATGAGGCCCTGTGTCAGACCCAGAGCGAGTACGGTTTCGTGGCCGCGGTCATGGACGGGCCCGATCTGCGCATCCTGGTCCACAAGGGCTTCAAGTGGGACAAGACCGTCAACCGCGAAATCTACGATGCAGCCCACCGCCACCTGCAAGAACACGGCTACATTCCCTTCGCAAAACTGGACAACATGGCCGGCCGGGTCGCCGCCCACGGCGAGGTGGTCCTGGCCAACGCACCCTCCAAAGACTCCAGAGCTGCCGGACTTCCTGCCGGGCATCCGCCGCTGAACAGTTTCCTGGGCGTTCCGGCGATGAAAGGGGAGCAGGTGGTGGGAATGATCGGCGTGGCCAACCGGCCCGGCGGTTATCAAAGCGGAGACCAGCAAAAAATCGCCATCCTGACCAACGCCCTGGGCCTGCTCTTCGACAACTACAGGCGGGCGGAACGCGAAGCCGGGCTGGAGGCCCAGCGCAAGCAGGCTGAAAGCGAGCTGAAGGAAGCCTACGATCAACTGGAAGCCCGCGTCGAGAAGAGGACGGCCCAACTTTCCAAGGCCAACAAGGCTCTCGAAGAGCAAATCCAGGAACGCCGGCGAGTGGAAGCCAAGCTGCGCGAGAGCGAGGCGCGTTTCCGCAGCGCTTTCGAGCACGCCGCCATCGGTATGGCCGTGGTCACGCTCGAATTCAGATTCCAGCGGGTCAACCGCGCCCTTTGCGAAATGCTGGGTTACACTGCTGAGGAACTCACCGGCAAGACCTTCCAGGACGTCACCCATCCAGACGACCGCGAGAGCGGCCGAGAACTCGTGGAGAAAGCCTTGGCCAGCGAATTCGATTCCTTCCGCATGGAGAAGCGATACCTTCACAAAGAGGGCCAAGTGAGACGGGTGTTGCTGGCGGCATCCCTGGTTCGCGACGCTGACGGCAATCCTCTCTACTTCGTCGGCCAGCATCGGGACATCACCGAAAGAAGGAAGGCCGAATCAGAGCTGAGAACCTCCCACGAGGAACTGCGGCGTCTCTCCCGTCACCTGGTTTCAGCGCGGGAAGAAGAGCGAAAACAGATCGCGCGCGAGATCCACGATGAGTTGGGTCAGGCCCTGACGGCCCTCAAGCTCGACCTTTCCTGGATGGAGGAGGAGTTGGCGGCCGATCAAGAATCGTTGTCGGCCCAGGCGCGGGGCATGTCCAACCTGGTGGACGAGACGATCCGGTCCTTGAGGAGCATCCTGACGGCCCTGAGGCCGGCCATTCTGGACGATCTGGGTTTGGCGGCAGCCGTGGAATGGCAGACTCAGGAATTCCAGGAGCGGACCCGGATTACCTGCCATCTCGACTGCAGCGCCCATGAGGTCGAACTGGACCAGGCGCGGGCCACCGCCGTATTCCGCATCTTCCAGGAGGCGCTGACCAACGTCGCCCGCCATGCCGAGGCAACCCAGGTGCACATCAGGCTGGAGGAGGACGACGGAGAACTGTCGCTGACCGTGCGCGACAATGGCATGGGCATCAAGAAAGGACGGAGCGGCGCAAGCAACACCTTCGGAATCCTGGGAATGCGCGAACGGGCGTTGCTGCTGGGCGGCCGGCTTGAGATCGCGGGAGAAGAGGGCTCAGGCACCACCGTATCATTGCGGGTTCCCCTGGTGGGTGGCGTAGAGCCGCAAACGACATGATCAAAGTTCTTGTTGCAGATGACCATCCGGTGGTTCGGGAGGGTCTCAAAAGGATCATCGAAAAGGATTCCGCCATGCTGGTGGCAGCCGAAGCCGGAACCAGCCAGGAAGTGCTGGACCGGCTGGTGGCGCAACTCCCGGACGTCGTGCTGCTCGACATCAACATGCCGGGACGGGGAGGCCTGGAGGTGCTTCAGCAGATCAAGCTCCACTACTCGTCTCTGCCAGTGCTGGTGGTCAGCATGTACCCCGAAGACCAATACGCCACCCGCGTGCTGCGCGCCGGGGCAGCCGGCTACCTGACCAAGGAGAGCGCTCCCTCACAACTGGTCAACGCCATCAGGAAAGTCGTCCGCGGCGGAAAGTACGTGAGTCCGACCCTGGCCGAAAAGCTGGCCATCGACCTGGGGACGGAATCCAAACTTCCCCATGAATCCCTCTCCGACCGCGAATACCAGGTGCTCTGCCTGCTGGCTTCCGCAAAGACCGTCTCGGAAATCGCCGACGAACTCTCGCTCAGCATCAAGACCATCAGCACCTACCGAACCCGCATCCTGGAAAAGATGGATCTGAAGAACAACGTCGAATTGGCCCGTTACGCTTTGAAGCACGGCTTGGTCGATTGATCCCTGCCCGCCCCAGCCGCGGCTTTGTAGGACCTGAACCGACGATTGTAGGACTCGTCCCGATGCCCGCAGGCCAAAAATACTATGAGACAAGGAGCTTTTCGCCGATACCGTTTTCCTTCTCAGAGGCCTATGCTGCTTACCCATGGAGAAAGCAGTTGACCAAGCCCTCGAGAGTGCACTTGTTGCTCGCTTGAAGCGCCGTTCACCTGAGGCCTTCGAGGAGTTGGTGGCTCTTCATGCCCGCCGCCTTCAATCGGTGGCAATGGGCATTCTGCACAATGCCCAGGATGCGGAAGACTGCGTGCAAGAGACTTTTCTGAAGGCGTTTCAATCCATCTCCGGCTTCCGGGGGAAGGCCTCCCTCTCCACCTGGCTTTACCGCATAACTACCAACCTGGCCCTCTCTCAGCTTCGCAAGGAGCGCCGCAATCGGGTTGTCGACATGGAGTCCGATCTGCCCGCAGCGCACGACCGACATCCGGCCTCCGTCCGTGATTGCAGCAGCATACCCGAGACAGCGCTGCTGGGACGCGAACTGGCGGATCAGGTACAGAAGCTCATCAACCAGTTGCCCGAGCACTACCGGAAACCGTACATCCTCAAAGATCTGGAGAAGCGAACGGAAGCCGAGGTCAGCCGGACCCTGGGGCTTTCCAAATCCGCCATCAAGTGCCGCGCCCATCGGGCCAGGGTCTTCGTCCGCTCTCGACTGGAGAAACGTCGCTTGGGACCGGCACCATCCAACCTTGCCGCAAGCGTTTGGGCGTCATTGGATGCGCGCTCGGTTCCCGCAATGAGGAGAAATCATGGCTAGCTCCCCGATTCAAGACGATTCGCTGATCCGGGCGGACAGGATGTGGCACCTGAAAAGGTCCTCCCTGGTGGGTGACGTTTCCGACCAGGAAATCGAGGCCATCGCCGAGGCCTGCACGGATCAGATCTATCCCCGAGGCGCCCAGATCTTCCAAGAAGGCGACCCCGTCCGCTACCTCTACATACTCAACCGGGGATACGTTCAGCTTTCTGTCGGAAAAGAGGCCCCGCGGCAGAAAGTCCTGCGCATCTTGAAGGGCGGCGAAGTCTTCGGGGAAGAGATACTGGGCCGGCAAACGGCTCATCAGGCAACAGCCACGGCTTATCGGGAATGCTGGGCGTCCCTGCTGCCGCGAGAGAAGCTCCTGGAGCTGATTCGCTTCAGACCCGCCCTGTCGCTCAACCTCATCCGAATCCTGACCCACAAGCTGTGGGAAGCTCGCACCGATCTGCAAGACGGCGCCCTTGATGCCCGGCAAAGAGTGGCCAAGACGCTGCTCAGGCTGGGAGACCTGCACGGCCAACCGATCTATTCCGAAAAGAGGCTTCGTAAACTCAGCATTCCCATCAGCCATCGGCGGCTGGCCGCAATCATCGGCGGCTGCCGGCCCCATATCTCCGCCATCCTCTCCGAATTCAAGAAATCGGGGATGTTGGAGTACCAGGGACGCAAGATGCTTCTCGACATGGAGAGCCTGCGCCAGAGCCTGCAAGGGGAGCAGCCCGAGCCGCTGACAGCCAACCGGTCTGCTTGATCACAGAACTTTGCCAACCTTTTGGCATGATGGTGCGTCTTAAAGGTATAACTCGCCGGGAGCTGAGCCGCTTAGCGGCGGGAGGCGTGTATGCCTTACCGGCTCTCGATCTACTTCTTGCTTCTTTCCCTGGGCCACACGGCCCTCTCGGCGCGCGGCCTCAACGAGCTTCCCCAGGAAGACGGAAGGCAGACTCTCGTCATCCGTGTCCTCAACCAGGATGGCCGGCAGATAAGGGCTCCGGTGCGCGTCACCATGGTGGCGGCGCGCGGTGCGGGGCGCCACAGCCTGCTTCTCAGCGACGGACGCGTGGGACGCATCGTATTGCCTCCGGGCGACTACAGCCTGCGAACCGACGCCGAGGGATTTCGGGAGGCTGAGCAGACGCTGCGGCTGGCCGGCCTGGCGGCCTCGACCCATTACATCGACCTGCGCTTGCTGCCTGCTGCCAAGGCTGAACCCGCTGATGCAGCGCCCGTCCACATCGAGGAACTGCTGATTCCGCCCAAGGCCCGCAAGCACTTCCTGAAAGCTCAGGAGGCGAGCGATGCGGGCAACTACGAGAAGGCACTCAAACACCTTGCAAAGGCTTCCAAGCATTGCCCAAAGTGTCCTCAGGCCCACAACAATCGAGGCGTCATCTATTTGCGCCTGTCGCGTTGGCAAGAGGCCGAAGAGGCCTTCCGGCAAGCCTTGCAGCTCAAGCCCGACAGTTCCCGCGCCTTGCACAACCTGGCCCTCCTGCTGCGGGCCCAGCAGCGAGATGAGGAGGCTGAAGAGATACTCCGCCGCTTGGCCCAAGCCCCGGATCGGAAAGACGGGACCCGGTGAATCGGCGGTGTCAGAGCGCCTTTCGAAAGCAGCGCACGAGGCCCACGTCAGTGAAGCCCAGGGACTGGTGGGCCGAGGCGCTGACATGGTTGTCGGGGTAGGCGTCGGAAGCGAATTCGCTGCAGCCTTGAGAGCGGGCCCAGGACTCCGCGGCGGCGATCAGGGCGCGGCCCACGCCCTGCCTGCGCCGCTCCGGCCTGACGTACCAACCCTCCAGGTAGGCAACCGGTGAGGTGCTGCAGCCCTCGGCATGGGGCCGCAGAGACAACTCGGCGAACCCGGTGAGGCGTCCGCTGCCATCTTGGGACACCAAGACAACCCAGGGATGGCGGGGAAAGTCACCCGCAAAGAAGCGCTCGATCTCCTCCCGATGCTCGGCCTCCGCTCCTTCAGGCCAAAGTGCACACCGCATCCGCAGCCAAGCACCAGCGTCTCCAGGTTCCACTGCCCGCACCGTCATGATTGGACAAGTTGTGGCATTCTTCAGAACTGTGTGTCAAGTCTAGAAATCCCATGGGACGAATCGTCCACAATAGCAATCGAAGCCGGAGAAATGTCAATTTTCGCCGCGTCGAGACGAGGTCCGAGAGTATAGGATTACAGCCGTGATGCGCACGGCGTTTGGCATTGGAATCATTTTGTTTACATTGGGAAGCTCTGTTGCCGCCCAGTCGATCAGGGTTTTCGTGACCGACAGCGCCAGTCGGACGGCCGAGATCATCGAGGCCGTCAATCGCCGCTGCCCCAGGGTCGCCGTGTCCGAGTCACCCCGGCAAGCCAGCTTCGTTGTGCAGGTCGACCGTGTAATTGCGGCAGGTCTCCAAGAAGAAGACAACGAAGTCAAGATTTCCAATCCGTCCGGGGACGTCATCTACAGCAATTCAGCCGACACCTTGGAGCGCACTGCCGACAACGTATGCGGCGCCATCTTGGACTGGGTGGATGAGCGGGGGATTCCTCAGGCTCTCGAGGATACGGCTTCCGGCGAGGAGTCGGCCCCGAGTCAGCCGTCGCCATTCGCCGACGTCGAATGGGGTCCCAATGGAGAAGGGGCTTCCAGGGAGATGGCAGAAGCGGCCTGGCCGGAGCCGGAAGCGCCCATGGGCGTTCGCGAAGAGGCGTCGCAGCGGGACCAGCCTTCCCAGGAGAAGCCTGTACAAGAGCCTGCCAAGCCGGCCCAGAGACCCGCGGCGCAGAGCAGATCCGGCGACCAGGCTCAAGAGGAAGAAGGCGACTCGGCAGCCGAAGAAGAGGACGCCGAGGCGAAAGAGTACTGGGAGAACATGGTGGAAGGTGGAATCGTCATTCTCCTCGGCGCCCTCGGCTTGGTGTCGCTGGTCACCGCAATAGTGGCTACCGTGAAGAAATCTTGGAGCGATCTGGCTTTCTCCCTCATTGGATTCGCGGTCGTATCCATCGCTCTCGTGGCCCTCATTTACAAACCCGACGTCCTGGCCTGGCTGGAGTACCTGGGCTCGCTCATCTAAGGAGGTTTCACCGGCCCGGCCAACTTCTCGTACCTCGAATATGGATCGCCGCGCCCCTCAGGAGTGAGATCGAGCAGGTTCCATGGCATCCTGACATCTTCACTCGAGGAAGACGCAGCCGCCCTGCTCGGCGTAGTCGCGGAAGAGTTCACGCCAGACGTGGAATTCTCCGCCCTCCTGGCGCTGCTCGATCATCTGCTCGGCCAGGAACAAGGGCAGAAAGAGGTCGAGCAAGCGGGGCGGCAGGTTCATCTTCTGGCAGTAGCCCAGCAAGAAGCGCTCGACGTGCTCCGACAGCCAGCTTCGTTCCAGCAGTGTGGTGCGGAAGGCGGGACGGGGATGGGCCCATTGGCCCCGCTTCCAGGGGAAGCTGAGTCCATAGCTGACGGCGAAGAGGAAGAGGTCGGCGAAAGGCAGGGCCCGCGTCTTGAAGTCTTGCCACCCCACCACCTTGGCCCGCCCCTCGTCAAGCAGGACGTTGCGCACCCAGAAATCACCGTGGGCGGCTGTCAAGGGGATCCTTTCCGAGCGCAGTTCCCAGGCCAGATGTCCCAGGTGCTCGATCATGGCTCGTTCGGGCGCCGACATCCTGACCTGGCGCAAATGGAGTAGAGCGGCGCCGATGCGCTCTCCAACCTCGTCCTGCTGGACCCGGGCGTCCTCGACCCAGGAGGCTTTCTGGAAGCGCACCAGCCAATCCAGTGCGGTTGAGAAATGAGTCCCCGCCAGTTTCCGCCTCGACCAGGTGCTGCGCAGTTGGAAGTACATCGAGCGTCCCGCTTGGAAGGGCTCGGCAAGGAAGGCGAAGTCCTCTCCCTCTACATACATGGAGCGGGGAGGCAGCAGCGACTTGGCGCCCGAGGGAAGATGAGCATTGAGCCGCTGCACCGCCTCGAATTCCTGACGCAGAAGACGGCAACAGTCCTGCCCGCGCGGGCAGGCTTTGACTACGGCAAAGGGCTTTTCTCCGCCCTCGAAAAGAAAGAGCGTCCTGGCCTGAGGACTCAATGCCCCTCGATCTTCGGCGATGATGATCGAGTTCAGCCGGCGACCGAAGAGGGAGCGGGTGTCGAGGGCCTCTCCAGCCGCTTCCATCAGTTGGGGGCCCAGAATGTCGTCCAGCGTCCTGACACGTCCCTTCTTGAGGACTCTCTCGGGCCCTCCGGCCGCCTCGGGCATGCGGCAGGCCAGGGACTTACGCAGAAACTCAGGAAAGGAATGAGGAAAGTAGAGAGAGTCGAGAAAAAATCGCAGTTCATTGCGCCGTTTGAGCGGAATCCAGAAGCGGCCCTGCTTCAGGTATTCTTTCGTGCCCAACTTGTACCACTGCCCCGAATGGGCCTCCACCAGGTGAACTTGATTGCTTCCGTCGCTGACCTGAACCAGCATTCACACTCCTCCTCGCCGGCCTTGCAGGATTTACCCCCGCCCCCCGCGCAGCGCTTGCCCCAACCACAGGGGAAGAACGGGTTTGGACAGATAGACGAGATCCTGTTTGAGCGACCAGCGACTGACGTAATGCAGGTCCCTGCCGCCAGGGGATGAGGACTCGCCGGCTTCCTTGAAGAACAGCCAGGGACCCTTCAAGCCCGGTTTCATGGCGAAACGGCGAAGCTGCCGCCACTTGCTCCCGGAAGCCATTTCAGCCGTAGTGACGGGGCAGGGGCCGACCAGGCTCATCTCTCCCTTGATCACGTTGATCAGTTGAGGCAGGCGGTCCAGCCCGGTGCTGGACAGGAATCCGCGTTGGCTGCGGGTGTTGAATTGGCGTGCTCTAAACGGCTTGTAGTGCATCCCCACGAATTCGTACACGCGGAAGACCTCTCCCCGGCCGGACTGGCGGCGCTTGATGGCGTAGGCAATGAGGGGAAAAAGAGGCAGACAAAGAATCAGCAGCGCAGTGCCGCCGAAGATGTCCACGGCCCGCTTGAAGAGCAATCTGGGACTCTGACGCGGAAGTTGCGGCACACGCGACAACACGCTGGCCTGAGGCTCAGCCGACAGGCAGGTCTTGAATTTCATAATCGTCTCGCTTTTCTGGCGCTCGCGCCCAGCCAAGTCTAAGCTCCCTGCAGCCGAGCGCAGGTGATCCGAGTCACCCTGCAGCGACTTTGAAGGGATTGCTTCAGCCCGAGATTTCGTGGGCTTCGCCCGCGCCCCGGGGGACGCGGATGGCTTCCACCATTTCCTGCACCTGGGGCGGGGGCGGGGGAGTGAGACGGGAAATCGTAAGGGTGACCACGAAATTGATCATCATGCCGATGGTGCCGATTCCTTCCGGCGAGATGCCCAGAAACCAGTTCTCCGCAGAGTTCAACTGGGGATAAGCGAACTTGAAGTAGACGATATAGCCCGCCGTGAAAGCCAGACCGGTCAGCATTCCGGGAATGGCGCCCTGCTTGTTGACCCGCTTGGAGAAGATGCCCAACACCAGCACCGGAAAGAACGAAGCGGCCGCCAGTCCGAAGGCGAAGGCCACCACCTCGGCCACGAATCCGGGAGGACGAATGCCGAAGTAGCCGGCCACGCAGACGGCCAGTCCCGCCGTAATCCGGGCCGCCCGCAACTCTCCCTTTTCGCTGATGCCGGGACGCAGCCATTTCTTGAGCAGATCGTGAGAGACCGAGGCCGAAAGCACCAGCAGCAGTCCGGCGGCGGTGGAAAGGGCCGCCGCCAGTCCGCCCGCCGCCACCAGTCCAGCCACCCAGTCGGGAAGCCGGGCGATCTCGGGATTGGCCAGCACCATGATGTCGCGGTCGATGGTCAGTTCGTTCTCGAGTGGCGAGTCCGGCCCCACATACTGGATCACGCCGTCGCCGTTGTGATCGTTGAATGTGATGAGCCCGGTGGTCTCCCACTTCTTGAACCAATGAGGCACGTCCTCATAGCGGGTGTTGGGTATGGTTTCCAGCAGGTTGGTGCGGGCGAAGGCCGCCACCGCCGGAGCCGCCGTGTAGAGGAGGGCGATGAAGACCAGTGCCCAACCCGCCGAACTGCGGGCCGCCGAGACCCGGGCCACGGTGTAGAAGCGCACGATGACATGAGGCAATCCGGCGGTCCCTATCATCAGGGCCAGGGTGATGAAGAGGACGTCCAGGGTGCCTTTCTGCCCTGAAGTGTAGGCGGCGAAGCCGAGTTCCTGGCCCAGCCCGTCCAGCCGATCGAGCAGGTAGGTTCCCGACCCGTCAGCCAGGGTGCCGCCGAATCCCAGTTGGGGAATGGCCGTGCCGGTCATGAGAAGGGAGATGAAAATGGCCGGGACCAGGTAGGCGAAGATGAGGACGCAATACTGGGCGACCTGGGTATAGGTGATGCCCTTCATGCCTCCCAGCACGGCGTAGAAGAAGACGATGCCCATGCCCACCGCCACGCCGTAGCTGACGTCGATATCCAGGAAGCGCGAGAAGACGATTCCCACCCCGCGCATCTGGCCGGCCACGTAGGTGAAGGAGATGAAGATGGCGCAGATGACCGCCACTACCCGGGCCATCTGGGAATAGTAACGGTCTCCCACGAAGTCGGGCACCGTGTACTGACCGAATTTACGCAAGTAGGGCGCCAGCAGCAGGGCCAGCAGCACGTAGCCGCCCGTCCAGCCCATCAGGTAGACCGAGCCGTCGCGTCCCATGAAGGAGATGACCCCGGCCATGGAGATGAAAGAAGCCGCCGACATCCAGTCGGCCGCCGTGGCCATGCCGTTGACCACCGAAGGAACCCGGTTGCCGGCCACGTAGAAGTCGCTGGTGGAGCGGGCCTTGGACCAGATGGCAACCGCGATGTAGAGGGCGAAGGACAGACCCACGAGGACGAATGTCCAGGCTTGGACGTTCATCCCCCGCCCTCCTGACGGTCGTCCACGTCATATTGCCGGTCCAGCCGGTTCATCAGCCGCACGTAGACGAAGATCAGGATGACGAAGACCACAATCGATCCCTGCTGGGAGAACCAGAAGCCCAGCTTGAATCCGCCCACTCGGAACTGGTCGAGCCAGTCGGCGAAGACGATGCTCAGCCCAGCCGAAACGGCCAGCCAAATGCTGAGCAGCAAGGTCAAGTACTTGAGATTGGCCTTCCAGTAGCCTTCGTGCGAGTTGGCCGACATCCGCTTCCTCCCCTCAAAGCAGCCCGAAAAAGTCCGACCAAGGGTAGCGGGATTTCCTCCGGGCGACAAGAGCGGTTCGACAATCCACAGCCTTCCATTGAACCTTTGCAAACCCCCCTCTGTTCAGTTTTCTGCAAAACATCCAAAGAGGTTCGATTACGGCTTCGCAATAGCGCTGGCGTCCCCTCTTGTGCTGGCGCAGCAGTCCCGCATTCTCCAAGACCCGCAGGTGTTTGGAGAATCCTGACGGTGACAGCTCGAAGGGCTCTTTCAAGTCTCCCACCGTCCTCTGCCCGTCCACCAGGCGAGCCAAGATAGCCCGGCGCGTCGGATCGGCGAGCGCTGAGAAGGTCAAGTTTAGCGGCTCACTATGTTTCACCATCTAGCGAAGTATCCGTGTCGGACAGCCTCTTGTCAAGCCTCACACGATTTTTCGCAGTATCCGGCACAGGCGCTGCGCCTGGAATAAGGAGCCAACTGCATCCAGGGTCAGTCCTCTTCTTTGGAGAACTTCGCCCATTGCCAGAGGCCGTTGGTGACGTTGCCTGGCAGACGATGGCCCATCTGCCGGCACAGCATCACGATCTGGCCGCGGTGGTGAGCTTCGTGGGCGATCAGGTAGGCGGCAAAATGAGCCACGTCGGGAGCCAAGTGGAACATGCCGGAGCGCCTCAGCAACCCGCCGTCCTCGAGAATGGCCCGGATGAGAGCGGACACCGCAGCCGCACTCTCGTCCAGCGCCGCTATCAATTCCTCCCGCTCCACGCGGTAGCGGCTGACCTTGTCGGGAAGCGGCAGGCCCAACGGCTTGCCCAGGCCGTTGACGTACATGCAGCGGCAGTTGTGAATGTGCCCGCAGATCATGCGGATGGTGCGCCGGGGCATGCCCGGCAGCTTCTCCCCCCATACCTCGTCATTCAACTCCTCCACCAGAAAGCGGGTGGCCCGGCTGCCGGTTCGCCAGCTTTGCAGGATGGCTTCTGGGAGTTCAAGATCCATGATGAGGTTCCCGGCCGCGTTTCAAAGCGCTGGTT
Source organism: Acidobacteriota bacterium (assembly GCA_035471785.1). Taxonomy (NCBI): domain Bacteria; kingdom Pseudomonadati; phylum Acidobacteriota; species Acidobacteriota bacterium. The sequence continues at coordinate 11,560 of DATIPQ010000072.1, read as the reverse complement.
CACCTGCCTGTGAGAACTTCCCTCATGCTAGCATGCGAGTGACATTCGGATGAACCGCGGCCAGAGCCTGATCTTCAGCGTGAACTTGAGGCCCGCGCGCGGGGACGCTTTTGGCCACGGCTCTGCTGGCCTGTCTGATCCCGGCTCTGCACGCCACCCGCATCGACCCCGTCCGCTCGCTGCGCCGCGAGTCAGATCAATCCACGTCTTCGAAGTGAGTGAGGCGGCGGAACTCTTTGTAGCGCAGGCCGACTTCGGTGAAGGTGAGTTCCTTGAGGCGCTCCAGGGAGAAGCGTTCCACGTTGAAGCTGGCCATCACCGAACCGAAGATGATGGCCTGGCGAAGGGCGGCGGTGTCGGCTCGGTCGCTGCCCGCCAGGTAGCCCATGAAACCGCCGGCGAAGCTGTCCCCGGCTCCGGTGGGGTCGAAAATCTCCTCCAGCGGATAGCCGGGAACGGCGAAGGCCGAAACGCCGTTGTCCTGGTCGCGGGCTTGACTGTCGCGCCGGAACATGAGGACTCCGTACTCCCCCCGCTTGATGACCAGCGTATGGGGGCCCCAGTCGAGGATGCGGCGCGCCGCCCGCACGATGTTGGACTCGTTGGCCAACTGGCGGGTTTCGGCGTCGTTGATGAGAAGGACGTCGATCTGGGCGATGGTCTGGCGCAAGGAGTCGAGATGATCGTTGATCCAGTAGTTCATGGTGTCGCAGGCCACCAGTTTGGGATTCCTGACCTGAGAGAGCACCTCGCGCTGCAGCACGGGATCGATGTTGCCCAGGAAAACGTACTGGGCGTCGCGGTAAGCCTCTGGAATCTCGGGATGGAAATCGGCGAAGACGTTGAGCTGGGTGTCCAGGGTATGAGCCTCGTTGAGGTCATATCCGTACTTGCCGGCCCAGAAAAAGGTTTCGCCCTCCACTACCTGCAGCCCCTCCAGGTCGATGTCCTTGGACTCCAGCATCTCGATATGCTCCTTCTCGAAGTCCTTCCCTACACATCCCACCAGGAAGACCTTGGTGAAGAAGCTGGCCGAGACGCTGAAGTAGGTGGCTGAACCTCCCAAAGCCCGCTCGACTTTGCCGAACGGGGTCTCGACAGAGTCGTAAGCGACGGATCCGACTGCGAGTATTTCCGGCATAAGGGGCGGAGTTTATTCGATGTAGTCGCCGATGATCAAGCTGAGGCGCTTCCTGGCTTTCTCGCTGATCTTGTCGGGAGAGGTGATGATGGCGTCCTTGAGAGCATGGCGGCAGGAGCAGTCGGCCCGGGGGTCGATACGCTTGACGGCGGCCTTGATCAACTTCTGGGCGTTTTCGCTGTTTTGGGTCAGATAGCGGATGATGTCCTCAACGGTGACGGCGTCGTGGTCCTGGTGCCAGCAGTCGTAGTCGGTGACCATGGCGATGGTCAGGTAGCAGATCTCGGCCTCGCGGGCCAGCTTGGCTTCCTGCAGGTTGGTCATCCCGATGACCGAAGCGCCCCAACTGCGGTAGAGGTGCGATTCGGCGCGCGTCGAGAAGGCGGGTCCTTCCATGCACACGTAGGTGCCGCCGCGATGGAGCGGCAGTCCGATGTCGCCCGAGGCCGCCTGGACCTCCAAGGCCAAGGAATCGCAGAGCGGATCGGCGAAGCTGATATGCGCCACAACGCCTTCGCCGAAGAAGGTCGAGGCGCGCAGGCGGGTACGGTCGATGAACTGGTCGGGCAGCAGAAAGTCCATGGGCTTGTGCTCGGCTCTCAGCGAACCCACGGCGCTGGCCGAGAGGATCTTGCTCACGCCCAGCTTCTTGAATCCGTAGATATTGGCGCGGAAGTTGAGTTCGCTGGGAGTCAGCACATGTCCCCGTCCATGGCGGGCCAGGAAGGCCACCTTGCGGCCTTCCAGCTCTCCCAGGATGTAGGCGTCGCTGGGACGGCCGAAGGGCGTCTCGAGTCGGGCCTCCCCCTTTTCCTCCAGGCCCTCCATGTCGTAGAGTCCGCTTCCGCCGATGATTCCGATTTCTGCTTGCATGGTGATCTCCGTCTCTTCTATGGGGTGTGCCGCCCTTCAGAACAGGTCGAGTTTCTCTACACCGTAGCGGCCCTTGTTGTAGGTGAGGCGACCGGTGGGACGGTCGTGGTCGTGCTCGAAAAAGACCACCCACTCTTCTTCAAGCGCTCGAGGATAGATCTTTTTGCGCGAATCGAGGGTGGTGAGGGGATAGAGGTCGTAGCCCATGATCCAGGGCAGCGGGACGTGGGTCTGGGTGGGGCACAAGTCGGCGATGTAGAAAAGCTTTCGCCCCCCCGAGGAGATGAGCACCGACTGGTGCCCCAGCGTATGTCCGGGCGTGGGTATCAGGGTCAGGCCGGGAATCACTTCGAGCTCGCCTTTCACGGTCTGCAACTGGCCGCTCTGCTGAAGAGGCCGCCAGTGATCGGGATTGTAGCTGGCCTTGTTGCGCTCGGTAGGGTGCCCGGCGTCGTGCAGCTCGCGCTCCTGCACCAGGTAGCGGGCGTTGGGAAAGGCGGGCCGCAGCGTCCCGTCTTTATCTCGACGCGTGTTGCCCCCGGCGTGATCGAAGTGAAGGTGGGTATTGACGACGATGTCGATTTCCTCGGGTCCCAGCCCAGCCTGAGTCCGCAGTTGCTCCTGCAGGCGTTTTTCATGCTCGATGCGGTAGATCTTCTTTTCCTTGTCGCTGAAGAGGTTTCCGCAGCCGCTGTCGATGAGCAGGTTGACGTCGCCCGACTGAACCAGCAGGCAATTCATGCCCAGGCGAATGCGGTTGGACTCGTCGCTGGGGGTGAGGCGGCTCCATAGAGGCTTGGGAACCACCCCGAACATGGCTCCGCCGTCCAGCCACAGGCAGCCGTCGGAGACCAACTCCAGATTGAGGTCTCCCCAACGCATCAAGACTCCTCGCCCGAGGGCTGGCTCTGACAGAGTTCGATCAGCACTCCTCCGGTGGAATCGGGATGGATAAAGGCGATAAGGCTGCCTTCGGCTCCCTCGCGGGGTTGCTCGTCCACCAGGCGGATGTTGTTTTCCTTGAGCTTGGCCAGCGCCTCAGCGATGTCTCCTACCTCGAAGGTGAGGTGATGGATGCCTTCGCCCCGCTTGTTGATGAACCGGGCCACGGCAGATTCTTCGCCCAGCGGCTCGATCAGTTCCACCGCCGACTCGCCCACCTTGAGCATGGCCACCTTGACGTTCTGGTCCCTGACCACTTCGACGGCGTCCATCTCCAGTCCCAGCAGCTTGTAGAACTCCGCAACCACTCCGATGGACTCGGTGGCGATACCGACATGGGCGATCTTCTTAATCATGTTCGTGCTCCTCCGTCGCGGACGCCAGCAGGCGATCCAGAATGGTATACGGATCGGACTTTCTCTGCATCCATTCCCGCGCCGATTCATCCAGGCGCTGCGGCGGGATGTTCTTCAAGGCCCCCTGCAAGAGCCGGTCGCGCAGCATTTCGAGCAGCCGCTCCCGGTAGAGATGATGAGTACGCGGCGAAGGCTCCTGGCGCGACTGCAGATGACTGCGGTAGCTCTTCAGAGCCTGGACCAACTCCGTCAAGCCGGAACCGCTGGTGGCCACCGTCTTGACGATAAGCGGCGTCCAGCCGTCGGGGCGTTCGCTCATCTGCAAGAGGGCCTTCAGTTCGGCTTCCGTCTTGCCCGCCTCGTCGCGGTCCGCCTTGTTGATGGCGAAGACGTCGGCGATTTCCATGATGCCGGCCTTGACGGCCTGGATGCCGTCGCCCATGCCGGGAACCAGGACGACCAATGTGGCATGGGCGGCCTTGGCGACGTCGACTTCGTCCTGCCCCACCCCCACCGTCTCCACGATGAGGATATCAAAGGCGGCGGCGTCAAGAACCATGAGCGCTTCCTGGACGGCCGAAGAGAGCCCCCCCATGCGTCCTCGGGTGGCCATGCTGCGGATGAAGACTCCGGAGTCGCGGGAAAGCCGCTGCATGCGCACCCGGTCGCCCAGAATGGCGCCTCCGCTGAAAGGGGAGGTGGGATCCACGGCCAGGATAGCGACTTTGAGGCCCTGCTCGCGGTAGAGCTGGGCCAGGCCGTCCACCAAGGTGCTCTTTCCCGCCCCGGGCGAACCGGTGACGCCTACGATGAAGGCCTTGCCACCATGGGGATACAAACGGCGCATCAACTCGGTGGTGGCGGGTCCGGGACGGTTCTCGACCTGACTCAAGGTGCGGGCCAAGGTGCGCGGGTCGGCGCTCAGGATGCGCTCCACCTGCCCCTCGATGGCGGCCTCTTCAAAGGCGTCCTCAGCGGTCATGCTCCCACCTTCAACCTTGCCCTGGGCGTCCTTCACTTGAGCAATTCCCGCGCGATCACCAAGCGCTGGATTTCGCTGGTGCCTTCGCCGATGGTGGTCAACTTGGCATCGCGCCAGTACTTCTCGGGCGGGTAGTCCTTGATGTAGCCGTAACCTCCGTGAATCTGGATGGCCTTGTCAGCGGCCCAGGTGGAGGTTTCGCTGGCGTACAGTTTGGCCATCGAGGATTCCTTGGGACAGGCCCCTTTTTCCTGCTTGAGGCGGGCGGCGTTGTAGGTCAGCAGGCGGGCCGCCTCGATGCGGGTGGCCATCTCGGCAAGGTACCACTGGATTCCCTGAAACTTGGCGATGGGCCGATCGAACTGCTCCCGCTCCTGAGCGTATTTGATGCTGCATTCCAGCGCACCTTGAGCGATGCCCAGCGCCATCGAAGCGATGGAAATGCGTCCGCCGTCCAGCACTTTGAGCGCCGAAACGAACCCTTCGTGGAGCGGACCCAGCAGGGCTTCATCGGGGACGAAGCAGTCGTCCAGGTTGAGGCTGGCCGTATCTGAAGAGCGGCAGCCCAGCTTGTTTTCCTTCTTGGCCGGAATCAGGCCCTCGTTGCCGCCTTCCACGATGAAGGCCGAGATGCCGTGAGTCCCCTGGTCGGGGGCGGTGACGGCCATAATCACGTAGATGTCGGCGTAAGTGGCGTGAGTGCAGAAGTTCTTGGAGCCGTTGAGAACCCAGCCCCCTTCGGCTTTCTCGGCCCGGGTGCGGCATCCGGCCGCGTCGCTGCCCGAGCCGGGCTCGGTCAGGGCCCAGGCCCCCAGATGCTCCCCCGAAGCCAGCTTGGGCAGGTATTTTTCCTTCTGCTGCCGGTTGCCCTCGAGGACGATGTGGCCCGTGCAGAGGGAATTATGAGCGGCCACCGAAAGAGCGATCGATCCGTCGACACGGGCGATCTCCTCGATGACGATGACGTATTCGGGATAGCCCATGCCGGCGCCGCCATATTGGGAATCGACCAGGACGCCCAGCAGTCCCATCTCGCCCAATTGCTTCATGGTATCGAGGGGGAAGATCTGCTTTTCGTCCCATTCCAGGGAGTGGGGCCCGATCTCGGCCCGGGCGAAATCGCGGACGGTTTCGCGCAGGATTTGTTGTTCTTGGGTGTCTTCGTAATTCACCGCGATATCTTATCAGAAGCAAGGCATTAGACACCCCGCGAGGCAATGCAAGAGCGGGCCAAGGCCCCGCTGCAGGGGCGAGGCTCATTCGTAGCGCAAGCACTCGATAGGGTCGAGCAAAGCTGCCTTAAAGGCCGGAAAAACACCGAAAATCAAGCCTACTGCTGCCGAAACGCCCAGGGCCGTGGCCAGGGCCCACATGGGCACGAAGCTGGTTACGCTGAAAAGCGCCAGCACCAATAGGAATCCTAAAGGGACGGCGACGATCACTCCCACCAAACCGCCCACCACGGTCAGCGTCATGGCCTCGAAGAGAAACTGGAAGACGATATCGGCCCGCCGGGCGCCCAGCGCTTTGCGCACGCCGATTTCCCGCGTCCGTTCGGTAACCGAAACCAGCATGATGTTCATGACCCCGATACCCCCCACCAGCAACGCCACTCCCGCCACGCCAAGGGTGAGCAGGGTCAGGGCATAGGTCAGTTGGTCATAGATCTCCACAACGGTGTCGTAAGTGACCAGGGAGAAGTTGTTGTCGTCGCCGGCCTTCAGCCCCCGCAGACGGCGCAGGATCTCCTCGGTCTCGTCATGGGCCTCCGCCAGTTGGTTGGGGCGGGCCCGCACCACGATCTGCAGGAACTCGTTGCGCGGATAGAGCTTCTTGAAGGTGCGGTAGGGAATGAAGACCGAGCTGTCCAGTCTGCTGGAGCCGTCCAGCCCCTCCTTGCCCTTGTCGAGAATGCCTACGATGAAGAACTCCTGCCCCTGGATGCGGATCGTCTTCCCCAGGACATCGCTCTCTCGGGGATAGAGCGCTTCCACCACTGCGGGCCCGATCACCGCTACCGGGCGGCGGCCTTGCTCGTCCACCTCGCTGATAAAGCGGCCTCGGTTCAAAAGCAGAGTCGTGGTCTCGGCCAAGTTGGGAGAAACTCCGCCGAAATTGGCGCTGTGGAACTCCCTGGAGCGCGTCTTGACGACGGGGTCGGCGCCAAAGGACTGGTAGGCCACGTCGCGTATGTGCTGCGACTGCTCTTTAAGCGCGTCGACGTAGGAAACCTCCATGGGGTCGTTCAGCCTCTCCTGCGCGCGGCGCCCCACCTGCACGCCGACGGCGAACTGAATGACGTAGATGTTGTCGGTTCCGAATTGCTCCACCTGGGAAAGCACCTGGTAGCGAAGTCCTGTGAGGATGGACGCCACCACGATCACCACACCCACTCCCAGGACCACACCCAGCACCGTCAGCGAACTGCGCAGCTTGTAGGCGCGAAGGTTCTCCAGCCCCATGCGGATGTTTTCGAAATACTGATGCACCGTCATTGGCCTATCCTCATCGATCAGCCGACAAGGCCATAATGGGATCCATCCTGGCCGCTTTGAAGGCCGGGTAGAGCCCTGCCAGGAGGCCGATTCCCGCCGACACCGCCAAAGAGGAAACCACGTAAATCGGGCTGATCTCCATGGGGAACCCGGCCAGCAACTCGATCAGAGAGGTGACTCCCCAAGCCAGCAGCATGCCCACCATGCCTCCCAGACTGCCCAGGAAGATGGACTCCACCAAAAATTGCAGCAAGATGTCGCGTTTGCGGGCGCCCAGCGATTTGCGCAGCCCGATTTCGAAGGTCCGCTCGGTGACCGAAACCAGCATGATGTTCATGACCACGATTCCGCCTACCAGCAGCGCGATCAGGGTGATGGGTGCCACGGCCAACTGCACGAAGCCGCCCACATCCTGAATGATCTGGTTGATCTCTTCAGTGGAGAGCAGCCCGAAGTCGTCGGCCTCGCCGGGCCCCAGTTTGTGGCGCACGCGCATGGCCACGCGCACCTGGTCCATGGCCTCCTGAAAGAGCCCGGCACGGGAGCTGCCGCGGATGCTGATGCTGCGGCGAGTACCGTACATCTTCTGGAAAGTGGAGATGGGCACATAAATCTGGTTGTCCAGGGACTGACCGAAGGTCGAGCCTTGCTCCTCCAAGACTCCCACCACCCTCAGGTTGTAGCCTGTCATCTTGACGGTTTGGCCGAGTGGGTCGAGGTTGGGGAAAAGCTGCTCGACGATGTCGGGCCCGATGACCGTTACGTAACGCGAGCGCCGCACGTCGTCAGGGCTGAGGAAGCGCCCTTCTGCAACCTCGAAAGTGGAGACCAGGATCGAATTTGATGTCGTGCCGTAGATGGTCACGCCGGGCTGTTCCAGGTTTCCCCGGGTGATCGTCTGGACGCTGGTCAGGTAGGCGGCCATCTCGCTGCAGGCGGGGCAGCGGCGGCGCACAAACTCGTAGTCGTCCAGCGTAAGGCGGGGATTGCGGCGCTGGGCGCGGCGCACCTCCTCCTGGCTGAGGTTGGGCGCGATGCGGTTGAGGGTGAAGGTATTCCCGCCTAAGGCGCCTGATACGGAGTCGACCACATATTGTTCGGCCCCTTCGATGCCCGCGCCCACCACCACCACCGAGCTGACCCCTATGATCACTCCCAACAAGGTCAGAAAAGCTCTCAACTTGTGGGCCCAAATGGAGTCCAGCGCCAGCCGGACCATTTCATAACTGAGGCTGCTGCGGTGTTCCATCCCTCTTGATCCTCGCCCTCCGGGCCTGCAACCCGGACTCGCCCATTGCCTACGGTCGGCGCCCCGCCGGCATTCGATTGAAGATCGCGAAAATAAGGGCGTTCAAGCAGATAGTAACATTGACGGCAGCGATTGCGAACTCGGCCAGGAGGTGCGGGCCGCATTGCCGCAAAGCGGGCAAAGACGCTAAAATGAAAGGCTTAGGAGTGAGCAACCGATGCCCGAGAACGACGTTTACCAGCCCGAGAATCCCGTGCGCATCGTGACCGCCGCAGCCCTTTTCGACGGCCATGACGCCGCCATCAACGTGATGCGCCGCCTCATGCAGGCCAGCGGAGCCGAGGTCATCCACCTGGGGCACAACCGCAGCGTCGAGGAGATCGTCAACGCCGCCATCCAGGAAGACGCCCAGGGAGTGGCCATCACCAGCTACCAGGGCGGTCATATGGAGTACTTCAAGTACCTTCGCCGCATGCTGGATGAAAAGGGCGCTCAGCACGTGCGCATTTACGGCGGGGGCGGGGGCGTCATCGTGCCCTCTGAGATCCGCCGACTGCAGGAAGCCGGCATCCAACGCATCTTCTCGCCCGAGGACGGACGCCGGTTGGGGCTGCAAGGCATGATCAACGAGGTGCTGAAGGGATGCGATTTCGATACCCGCGACTTCAAACCCGAGAACAACGGCTTCTACCAGCCGCTGGCACGCCGCATCACGGCGGTCGAGTTGGAGCCGGCCGCTTCCAGGCAGGAGGCCCAGGCTGAAGGCAAGGCCCCCGTGATCGGGCTGACCGGAACAGGCGGCGCCGGCAAGAGCAGTCTCACCGACGAACTGGTACGCCGTTTCCTCAGCGACTTTAAAGACAAGCGAGTCGCCGTGCTGTCGGTCGATCCCACCCGCAGGCGTACCGGCGGAGCGCTGCTGGGCGACCGCATCCGTTTCAACAGCCTCAAGAACCCGCGTGTCTATATGCGTTCGCTGGCCACCCGGGGCGCCCGCGGCGAGCTGTCCCAAGCCATTCAGCCGGTGCTTGAGGAAGTCTCGCAGGCGGGATTCGACCTGGTGCTGCTGGAAACGGCGGGCATCGGCCAAGGCGACAGCGCCATTGCCCAGATCAGCGACCTTTCCCTCTACGTGATGACGGCCGAATTCGGCGCTCCCACCCAGTTGGAAAAGATCGAGATGCTGGACTACGCCGATTTCGTGGTCATCAACAAGTTCACCCGCCGGGGAAGCGCCGACGCTTTGCGCGAGGTGCGCAAGCAGGTGCAGCGCAATCGTCGGCTCTTTGACGTCGATCCCGCTGCGCTGCCGGTTTTCGGAACCAGCGCCGCCCACTTCAACGATGAGGGCGTCAACGCACTCTACGCCCACCTGGTCAAGGCCCTCAACGAGCGTTTCGATTTGGGCTGGGAAAGCCGTTACGAAGCCGATGAAAGACGCCAAACGGACACCTCCCAGCACGTCATCCCGGCCGAGCGCGAGCGCTACCTGAGCGAGATTTCGAAAAGCTGCCGCGACTACCGGCAGTGGGCCCGCCGGCAATCCGAAGTGGCGGCCGACCTGCAGGCCCTGGCCCATTCGGTGGCCTTGCTGGGAGGACCCGAAAAGCCCCGCTTGCAGCCTTACACGTCCCAGGACATCGAAGACGCCACAGCGGCCCAGTCCGACCTGATGGAGGCCTTCAACCGCCAGTTGCAGCGCCTCGATGAAGGTTGCCGCAGCCTGCTCGAGGAATGGGACGACTGGAGCGAGCGCTACCGGCGCGAGGAGTTCGTCTACCACGTGCGGGGACGCGAGGTGAGGGTCGAGAACTTCCACACCACGCTTTCAGACAACAAGGTGCCCAAGGTGTCCATGCCGCGCTTTCGGGGACTGGGCGACCGCCTCTTCTGGCGCCTGAGCGAGAACGTGGCCGGCGAGTTTCCCTACACCGCCGGTGTCTTTCCCTTCAAGCGCAAGGCCGAAGACCCCACCCGGATGTTCGCGGGTGAAGGTCCCGCCGAACGCACCAACCGGCGCTTCCACCTGCTGGCCGACGAGCAGCCCGCCAAGAGGCTCTCGACGGCCTTCGACTCCATCACCCTCTACGGCGAAGAGCCCGACCGGCGTCCCGACATCTATGGCAAGATCGGCGAGAGCGGAGTGAGCGTCTTCACGGTAGAAGAGGCCGAGCGGCTCTACGCCGGCTTCGACCTGTGCGATCCCAAGACCTCGGTGTCGATGACCATCAACGGTCCCGCTCCCACCATCCTGGCCTTTTTCATGACCGCGGCGGTGCGTCAGCAGTGCCGGCTCTTCCTGCGCAGCCAGGGACGCCTTGACATCGGACCCGAGGAATGCTTGCAGCCCGACGCCGAGCGCGGCGCCACCTGGCAAGAAACGCGGGCGCTGCTGAGCGACGAAGAGTATCGTCAAGTACACGAGAAAACCCTTTCCCAGGTGAGGGGAACGGTACAGGCCGACATCCTCAAGGAGGACCAGGGACAGAACACCTGCATTTTCTCCACCGAGTTCGCCCTGCGCATGATGGGCGACGTCCAGCAGTACTTCATCGACCACAAGGTGCGCAACTTCTACAGCGTCTCCATCAGCGGCTACCACATCGCCGAGGCGGGAGCCAATCCCATCCACCAGTTGGCCTATACCCTGGCCAACGGATTCACCTACGTCGAGTACTACCTCTCGCGGGGCATGGACATCGACGCCTTCGCCCCCAACTTGAGCTTCTTCTTCAGCAACGGGATGGACGCCGAATACAGCGTCATCGGCCGGGTGGCCAGGCGCGTCTGGTCGGTGGCCATGAAGCGCCTCTACAACGGAAACGAGCGCAGCCAGAAGCTCAAGTACCACATCCAGACCAGCGGGCGCAGCCTGCATGCCCAGGAGATCGAGTTCAACGACATCCGCACCACCCTGCAAGCCCTGCTGGCCATCTACGACAACGCCCAAAGCCTGCATACCAACGCCTACGACGAGGCCATTACCACTCCCACCCAGGAATCGGTGCGCCGGGCCATGGCCATCCAGTTGATCATCAACCGCGAGTTCGGCCTCACCAAGTGCGAAAACGCCACCCAGGGCAGCTTCATCATCGAGGAGCTGACCGATCTGGTTGAAGAAGAAGTGCTCGAGGAGTTCGACCGCCTGACCGAGCGGGGAGGCGTGTTGGGCGCCATGGAGCTGCAGTACCAGCGGGGACAGATCCAGGACGATTCCCTCAAATACGAGCAGCTCAAGCATTCCGGCCGACTGCCCATCGTCGGAGTCAATACCTTTCTGGCCAAAGAGCCCGAAGAAAGTTCGGAGGAAAAAGAGGTCGAGCTGACGCGCGCCACTCAAGAAGAGAAGGAGGAGTGCATCCGCCGCCTGCGCGAGTTCCAGGAGCGCAATCGCGAGCAGGCATCCGACGCCTTGCGTTCATTGAAGGAGACGGCCCTCAGCGGCGGCAACATCTTCCAGGAACTGATGCGGGCCTGCCAGTACTGCAGCCTGGGACAAATCACCCACGCCCTCTACGAAGT
>DATIPQ010000071.1 GCA_035471785.1 Acidobacteriota bacterium | reverse complement strand
GGTGTGGGACCATCCCACCGTCCGCGCCATCGCCCAGTTCGTGGCCTCGGCAGAAGATGACTAGTGCTGCCGGTCATAAATCCTGAGCCAGGGGTCCTCCGTTTCTTGTCTTTTCTGAAAGGGACAGATTCGCCACCCCAGCGACTGTGTTAGAAGTCAAGTCCGGGCTCGCTGAAGGCGAGCGATTCGCCAGCCCAGGGTCAGCCCCGGCGAGCGCCAGCGAGACGGCGGCGCCACCCTGGGTTTCAGACGGTCAAGGTCTGAACGCTGAAAGCGTGGAATAACGCAACAGGGTGGCTCAAAACTTCTGACGCGCTGCACCAGATGCCGGCCGCCTCACTTGCGTGGCGAGGGAGAGATTGATTAGTCTTCGGGCCTGATGAGCAGACATCTGAGCGGCAAGAAAATCGACCCCACTCCCGTCACCGAGAAGACCACGGTCAGCGAAATCGTCGACAGCGTCTTCGAGGCCTACAACGCGGCCCGTCTGCGCGAGGCCTGCCACCTCTTCACGCGCAAGATGTTGCAGGACGACGTCACGGTGGGGCTTTCGCTGACGGGAGCCTTGACGCCCGCCGGACTGGGCATCTCCTGCCTCATCCCGCTCATCGAGCGCGGATTCGTGGACTGGATCGTCTCCACCGGCGCCAACCTCTACCACGACGCTCATTTCGCGATCGGCAAGACGCTCCATCGCGGCAACGTCGAGACCAGCGACGTGACGCTGCGCGAAGAAGGCGTCATCCGCATCTACGACATCTTCTTCGACTATGACGTGCTGCTCGAGACCGACGCCTTTTTCCGCAAGATGATGGCCGCCGAGGAGTTTCAGCGCCGCATGTCGACGGCCGAGTTCCACTACCGGGCCGGACGCTACGTGGCCGAGCGCGAGCGGGCTCTGGGGGCTTCCAAGAGTCTTTCCCTGCTGGCCGCCGCCTACCGCCACAAGATACCCGTCTTCACCTCTTCGCCCGGCGACAGCAGCATCGGCATGAACGTGGCCGCCATGAGCCTGACGGGCAGTGAACTGGTGCTCGACCCCTCGCTGGACGTCAACCAGACCGCCGCCATCGTCCTCGACGCCAAGCGGCGCGTGGAGGGAGGCAAGAGCGCCGTCCTCATCATGGGCGGGGGGTCGCCCAAGAACTTCATGCTCCAGACCGAGCCCCAGATCCAGGAAGTGATGGGGATCGAGGAAAAGGGGCACGACTACTTCCTGCAGATCACCGACGCGCGTCCCGACACGGGGGGGCTGTCGGGGGCCACTCCCTCCGAGGCCGTGAGCTGGGGCAAGGTCGATCCCGACCGTCTTCCCGACGCCGTGGTCTGCTACCTCGACGCCACCATCGGACTGCCTTTGCTGACCGCCTACGCCGTGGCCAACCGGCCCGCCCGTCCCCACAAGCAGCTTTACACCCGCCTTCCCCAACTCATGTCGCGCCTGCAGGAGGAATATGCCAAGGCCCGCCGATCGGGCCTGCGCTGATTGCTGATATCATCTGCTCATGGATGGCAATTCGCACCACCGCGCCATACTTTTCGACTTCGACGGAACCCTTATCGACGCCTCCGACGCCATCGTGTCGGCCTTCAATCTGACCTTGCGCGATCTAGGCATTGCAGAGATGGAGCACAAGTCCGTGGTGCGCTTGATCGGGCGTCCCCTGCAAGAGATGTTCTTCGAAGTCATGGGACGCCGTCCTCAGGCGGAGGAGGTGGAATCGATTCTGGACATCTACCGCGAGCACTTTTATCCCATCGCCACTTCACACGCCCGCCCCCTGCCCGGACTGGCCGAGACCCTCACTTACTATTCGGGGCGCATCAAGCTGGGAATCGCCACCTCGCGCCACTCCCGCGGGGCCTACCAGATCCTTGAGCACTTCGGGCTGCGGTCCCATTTCGGGGCGGTGGTTGGACTCGATCACGTCAACCAGGCCAAGCCCCACCCCGAGCCGCTGCTGCAGGCCCTGCGGCAGCTCGAAACCGAGCCCGCCCAAGCCGTCATGGTGGGAGACACCACCGACGACATGGCCGCCGCCCGCGCCGCCCGAGTCCTGGCCGTGGGCATCACCACCGGCTCCCATTCCCGCCGCGAACTCAAAGCCGCCGGAGCCCACCACATCATCACCTCCCTCCCCGCCCTGCGCAGCATCGTGGCTTGAAGGCGGTCGGATCAAATCGACCCGCGTCCCTTGGCAGGCGGGGCGGGGCACCTGGTATATTCACTACTTTGTAACCGTGTTTTGATACCAGAATGAGCCGACCATTTCGCGACTACGACAACTGGGACGAGATTATCGAGGCGCTGCGGGCCGATGAGGAGGAGATCCGCCGTGGGGGCGGAGAGAAGGCGGTCGAGAGGCAGCATTCCAAGGGACGGCTGACGGTGCGCGAGCGGCTGGAGAAGCTGATCGACCCCGACAGCGATTTTTTTGAACTGGGCATCTACGCCGGCTACGAGATGTATCCCGAGGCCGGGGGCGCTCCCGCCTCGGGCACCCTGACCGGCATCGCGCCGGTGGGCGGACGGCTGCACATGATCGTGGCCAACGACGCCACCGTCAAGGCGGGCGCCTTCTTTCCCGTCACGGTCAAAAAAGTCCTGCGCGCTCAGCGCATCGCCATGCAGAACCGGCTTCCCCTCATCTACCTGGTCGACTCGGCGGGCGTCTACCTGCCCATGCAGGACGAGATCTTTCCCGACCAGGACGACTTCGGACGCATCTTCCGCAACAACGCCAAGATCTCGGCCCGCGGCATCCCCCAGATCGCCGCCATCATGGGGCCCTGCGTGGCCGGAGGGGCCTATCTGCCGGTGATGTCCGACAAGATCCTGATGGTGGAAGGCAGCGGACTCTACATCGCCGGTCCCTCCCTGGTCAAAGCCGCCATCGGCCAGGACCTGAACAGCGAAGAGCTGGGCGGCGCCGATCTGCACGCCGAGCTGAGCGGCACCATCGACTTCAAGGAAGCCGACGACGAAGACTGCCTCAAGCGCCTGCGCAAGCTGGCCGCGCAATCGGCCGAACCGGAGCGGGCTCCCTTCAATCGCCAGCAGGAGCAGCCGCCCAAGCGCGGGGCCGATGACCTCTTCCGAATCATGCCCATCGAGTCCTCGGGCGAGTACGACATGCGCGAGGTCTTCGAGTGCATCTTCGACGATTCCCAGTTCGAGGAATACAAGAAAGACTACGGACGCACCGTCCTCTGCGGATACGCTCACGTGGGCGGATGGTCGGTGGGCGTGGTGGCCAACCAGAAGACCCACATCCGCCAGCCCGGCAAGCAGTTCGAGGTGGGGGGGGTGATCTACCGCGAGGCCGCCGACAAAGCCGCCCGCTTCATCATGGACTGCAACCAGAACCGTCTGCCGCTGCTCTTCTTTCAGGACGTCAACGGCTTCATGGTGGGCCGCGACGCCGAAGTCTCGGGCATCATCAAGTCGGGGGCCAAGATGGTCAACGCCGTGGCCAATTCGGTGGTCCCCAAAATTACCGTCATCACCGGCGGCAGCTTCGGGGCCGGCAACTATGCCCTCTGCGGCAAAGCCTACGACCCGCGTTTCATCTTCGCCTGGCCCACCTGCCAGTACGCCGTCATGGGGGGCTCCCAGGCTGCCAAGACTCTGGCCGACCTCAAGGTGCGGCAAATGGCCAAGCAGGGCCAGGAGATCGACGAGGAAGAGCGCCAGCGCATCGTGGGCGAGACCAGCGAGTCCTATCAGCACCAGATGGACGCCCGATACGCCGCCGCCCGCCTTTGGGTGGACCGCATTATCGACCCGCGAGATACCCGCGAGGCCATCAAGCTGTCTCTCGATGTAGCCTCCCTCAACGCTCGCATCAAGGACTTCAAGGTGGGTGTTTTCCAGGTCTGAGCACCCAAGGTTCTTGGCCGGGCGGGAGGCGCATCCCTGCGGCCCTACTTCGCCAAGGCTATGGTGGGCTCTAGCGAAAAAACGCTCGGGCAGAGTCCCGTGGGAGGCGCATCCCTGCGGCGATGAAGGCAATGCTGCGAGGCGTCTGGCGGTCGGCTCTGGGCTGGCCGAATCCCGGAGGAGTCAGCCCAGCAGTTCACGGGAAACTCTGGTGGGGATCGCCGCAAGGATGCGCCTCCCACCAGACCTGGGGCCGCTCGGTCAACACGGACCGGTCGCTAGTCTACGGCATAGCGAGCAGCCTCATACCGCCGAGAGCAATTAGGCCTTCACCGCGGTCGCTGAAGCTTGATTCGTGTGTGAACTTGTTGGTCACCCGGCAGCACCACTGCTGCCGGTCATAAATTCTGGGCCAGGGCCGCCGTTTTT
>DATIPQ010000070.1 GCA_035471785.1 Acidobacteriota bacterium | reverse complement strand
CCGCCACCAGCCCGATGGCGTTACAATAAGCGGCGCAAAGGAAGGTGCCATGTTTCCCAAGCTCTTCGATCTCGGGCCGGTCCCCATACACACCTACGGACTGCTGCTGGCGCTGGCGCTGCTGATTTCGATCGAACTGATGGCCCGTCTGGGCGAGAAACAGGGGATCAACCGCACCAAGATCTGGGACCTGGGCTTCATCATCATCCTCTCGGCCCTGGTGGGAGCCAAGCTGCTCCTGATCCTGACCGACCTCGACCTCTACCTGTCCGACCCCGGACGCATCTTCACGTTGGAGTTCCTGCAAGCCGGGGGCGTTTTCTACGGCGGATTCCTGGGCGCCCTGGGGGGAGCCGCCTACTTCATCCGCAAGCACCCCGAGTTCACTTTCTGGAACGTCGCCGATCTGGCGGCGCCCTGCATTGCGCTGGGCCAGGCCATCGGACGCCTGGGCTGCTTCGCCGCCGGATGCGACTACGGCAAGCCCACCGACCTCCCCTGGGGGGTGACCTTCACCAGCGAATACGCGGCCCGCAACGTGGGCGTGCCGTTGCACGTCCCCCTGCATCCCAGCCAACTCTACGAGTCCGCGGCGGCCTTCCTGCTCTTTCTCTTCCTGCTGCGGACCTTCCACCGGCGCCACTTCCGGGGACAGGTCTTTCTGCTCTACCTGCTGCTCTACTCGGCGGCTCGCTTCCTGCTCGAGTTCTGGCGCGGCGACGCGGCCCGCGGACTCTACTTCAACGGGATCCTCTCCACCTCCCAAATCATCAGCCTGCTGCTCTTCCCGGCCGCCGCCTACTTCTTCTGGACGCGGCGCAAACGGCTGGGAGCGGCCTAAAGCGCCGAGGACGCCATGGACAACCCTTCGCCGTCGGCCTGGACCATCACGACCGAGGAGGCCGGAACCCGCCTCGACGTCTTCGTGGCCCAGCGCCTGGAGGATCCCAGCCGCAGCGCCGTGCGCCGCTGGATCGACGAGGGTCACGTCACCGTCGACGGAGAAAGACGCAAGGCCGGCCACGGCCTGCGCCGGGGAGAGGTGGTGAGGGCCGTCCCTCCGCCCGCGCCCCCTTCCACCCTGCAACCCGAGCGCATCCCCCTCGACATCGTTTTCGAAGACCCCGACCTGGCCGTCGTCGACAAGCCCGCCGGACTGGTAGTGCATCCCGGCGCCGGAAACCGCACCGGCACTTTGGCCAATGCCCTCCTCCATCATTTTCAGCAGGTCAGCCGCGAGGACTCGGCCCGTCCCGGAATCGTGCATCGGCTGGACAAAGACACCTCGGGACTGATGGTGGTGGCCAAGAATGAATCGGCTCACGAGGCGCTGGCGCGCCAGTTCAAGAAGCGCAAGGTGGAAAAGCACTACTTGGCGCTGGTCTACGGCCATCCCGACCCGCCTCGGGGCACCATCGAGGCTCCCCTGGGACGCGATCCCAACCAGCGCACCCGCATGTCGACCCGCAGCCGCAGGCCGCGAATGGCCGTGACGCGCTACCGTACGCTCGGCACCCACGGCCCCTTCGCACTGCTGGAGGTCCACCTCTACACGGGACGCACTCACCAGATCCGCGTTCACCTGGAACACATCGGACACCCCGTGGCCGGCGACCCCGTCTACAAGGCCAACCGGCCCTTTCCGCTGCGCGGCCTCAGCGCCCGTGCTCTGAAAGGACTGGAAAGGCAGTTCCTGCACGCCTCCCATCTGGCCTTCCGGCACCCCCGCGACGACCGCCGCTTGGAGTTCGACAGCGAGCTTCCCGATGAACTTGCCCGAATTCTCGAGCGTCTGGAATAATGTGGCGATGCGAAAGACGGTCGTAACCGCCTGTATTCTGATGATCGCCGCCTGGTTCTGGACCGCCGCGGCGCCCGGGCAAGACCCGCCCGGGGACGATCAAGGACTGCGCCTGGAAGACCAGGAGCCGATCAGAGTGGCGGTGGATGCCGTAAACCTCTATGTCACGGTCAACCGCAAAGAGGACGGCAGCTTCGTGGACGGCCTGACCCGCGGCGACTTCGTCGTCTACGAAGACGGCATACCCCAGGAAATCAGCAACTTCGCTCCCGAGACCGACCAGCCCTTGACCATCGGAATGGCTGTCGACACCAGTTCCAGCGTCCGCATCAAGCTCGATTTCGAAAAAGAAGTGGCTTCAGACTTCGTGCTCTCGGTGATGCGGCCCGGCGACCGCGCCCTGCTGGTCGAATTCGACACCGGCGTGACGCTGCTGCAGGACTACACCAACAATCCCAACGACCTGGCCCGCGAGATCGAAGGCCTGCGAGCCGGCGGAGGCACCTCCCTCTATGACGCCATCACCCTGGTGGCCGAACAGAAGATGCTCGACCTGGAGGGACGCAAGACCATCGTTGTGTTGTCGGACGGCGCCGACCAGACCAGCATCTCCACTTTCGATCAGGCCCTGCGCATCTGTTATGAGGCCGAGGCCACCATCTTCGCCATTTCCACCACCCGCTTGGGCGCCGACATCGACCATGAAGGCGACAACGCTCTCAAGCAACTGACCGAGAGCACGGGAGGAAAAGTCTACTTTCCCCTCTCGACCACCGAAATGGCGCTGGCTTTTCGCGAGATCAACGAAGCCCTGCGCAACCAGTACTCCATTACCTATACGCCTAAGAATCGCGAGAGGGACGGAACCTTCCGGCGCATTCAGGTCAAGATTCCAGGGCTGGACGGCGCGGTCATCCGCCACCGCAACGGCTACTTCGCCGACCCCCGCACTCCCTGAAAACCTGCGCGTTAGGCAGGACACGAGATCGGAAACTCGCCATGCACCTCTCTCACTGAGCGGGCAGCACGGCAAGCCCCGGTCCCCCAAGAAAGCGCTAACCGCCCATTTGGACCGGGCGGGTCAGGGAGGTCATCTGGCCGTAGGGTCCCTGGCGGACGACGACGATGAGCGTGTAATTGCCCGGCTTGACCTTGACCATTTCCTGCACTCCGGCGTAGCGGGTCTGTCGAAACTGCTGCAGCTCCTGGGCGCTTTGCTTGAGGTCGATCTTCTTGGCGAAGGTGAGCTTCTCGGTGGCCCATTTGCCCTGCTCGTCAACCAGGACGCCGAAAATCTCCACCGCACAATGGAAGCGGTCTCCCTCCTGAGAGAAGACCAGAGCCGAAGTGGGGACGCCCGTCAGCACCTCCAGCTTGCCGTCCTTGGGGGTAACTTCGACGGCGATGTCGAAGGTTTTGAAGAGGTGGGGATGAGCCAGAGCCTCATAGACTTGCTCTTGGCGCAGTTCCTCATCCGACTTGAATACGTAGCCTTCGCGGTAGCGCAAGCTGAGCCCAGGACGCTTGACCTTGACGTTGATCCTTCGAAACTCGGTCTTGCCCTTCTTCTTGCTGGGCTCGTAGGAAAGTAGGTAATAGCGCTGGGAGTCCCGGTAAGCGGCGTCGATGCCGCTTTCCAGGTCGTTCTGGTTCATGAATGTCAGTCCGCCCGTGGCGTCGGCCAGCGCGACCAGGAAGTCCTGAGGAACGGCGATATTGCGGTGGGCCAGATTGACCTGGTCGCCGCGGATGGAACTGATGGTTCCTCCTGAACCGGTCATCTCCCGCGAATCGCGGACGCCCGTGAGCAAACCCCTGGCATCCACCGCGTAGATGGAGACCTGGGAGCGGTTGGCCTGGTCGATGGCCTCGTTGATGGGCGAGGTGGTATCAACCCGCCGGAGGCGGGAGAGCACGGCGCTGATCTGAGCCGCCGTGTCGCCCGTGGGACGCCCGAGTTCAAAGCTGGCGTCGATGCGCCTTTGCAGCACGTCGCGGATCACGTTGTGCCCTCCCAAGGGATAACCCGAAGTGAAAAGCACCATCTGCTTGCGGCCCGGAAGCTGCTGCAAGTGGCGGCTCAAAAGTTCGATCGACTTGGAGGTCCGCTGCACTTGGCCGGCCAGAACTTCCAGATAGCCATTGCCCTCGGTAACCGCCTGGGCGGCCACCTCCAGGTGGTCTCTCAAAGAGCGTCCGGGCGTCCGCAGTCCCGTGAAGAGCGGCTCGATCTCTTCCAGGAAGTTGGTAAAGGAGAGCTGGCCGGCGATGTTGGAGGGGCGCACCCGTTGCAGGGATGAGGTGACGGCTTCGACGTCTCCCGTGAAGGGGTGGATGATTTGCACTCCTCCCCCCACCGTAGCCAGCATGAAGCGTGAGTTCTCAGCGAATTGGGACTCCAGCAGGTAAGAGGAGATGGCGCGGCTGACGAAGCCCAGGCTGGGGGGGTCCACGCTCCCCACGTCGATCACCAGCGCGATGGAAGCCGCTTCCTCCGCGGCGGCAGGGGCCGGAGCCGTGACAGGCGGAGCGGAAGCTGCTGCGCCCGATGACTCGCCAGCCTCATCAGGGCTGCCGACCAGTTCAAGGTAGCGGATGTCCTGCTTCTTCCCGTCTTCCTTGAGCTCGATCTCGTCGGCCTTCAAATCGGTGACGAAGCGTCCCTGATCGTCCACCGCGATGAGATCGACGATGACGGCATTGGAGCGGATTTTGAAGGCGATGGCCTGCCCCTTTCCGCTCTGGGACGGGTCTTGGGCGAGGGCCCGCACCGGCAACAGCAGGGCGGTCAACAAGAGTAAAGGCAGCAGTCCGCCGGCCCGGTAAAGGGAGGTCGGTTGCCGACGGGTTCTTGAACCAAGTCGGAGTGGTCTTTTCGGCATAAGATCACCATCGGAAAAGAAACGTGTTGGGTTCGTCGACTGTCTTGCTGCACACGCAACTCGCCCCATCGAGTTCCATCGAAGACAGTAGCGGTTAGTCTCCTCTTAGATTGAACAGGGCCGCACTTGGTTCAAGCGCACCTTCACCCGGTTACTGGTCACGGTCGATAACCGCCAGGATGGCCCGGGCGTTGTCTTTGTTGTCTTCGCTCTCGCCGATCTCCAGATAGCGCTCGAACATCTTGCGGGCCTTGGCTTTGTCCTCTTTCTCGTAGAAGTAGTAGACCCCCAGCTCGAAATGGGCCTCGGGATAGTCGGGGTTGATTTCCAGGATCTTCTCCATGACCCGGGCGGCCAGTTCAGCCTCGCCTCGGCGGTTGAAGTCCTGAGCCATTTCGAAGAACTTCTGCTCCGCTCCCTCCGGCTCGGCCTGAAACACCTCGTGATAGAGCTCGAGTCCTTCCTCGTATTTCTCGGCGGTGAAACAGGTGCGCGCCATTTCCCGCTTGATGGCCAGGGCGTCGTCGGGATTGGTCTCGACCGCTTTGGCGTAGGCTGCCAGCGATGCATCGTACTGCTCGCGTTGCGAATGAGTCTGTGCTTTGAGCAGCCAGAGCGGGCCGTGGTACTGCTCGTCTAGCGATTGCATGGCCTGCTCGATCTGCTGCAGTGCCGCCTCGTGGTTGCCCTCCTGATACTCCTTCTCGATGCCCTGAATGGTTTCTTGGGCCTCCAAAGAACGGCCCGATTCGAGGATGGCCTCGATCTGCCCCAGCAGCTCTTTGTAGGATCGGTCGTTGGGATTGATCTCGAGAGCCTTCTCGACGGCGGCTTTGGCTTCCTGAGTGCGGTCGGAATGAGCCAGCGCGATGGCCTGGCTGTAGTAGACGTCCGGGTTGTCGGGCGCCATTTCGATCATCTCTTGCAGCACCGGCAACGCATCTTCATAGCGCCGTTCCTTCATCAACTCGTGCGACCTCCAGGCGATTTTCTGGAAAGGTATGCTCTGTTTGACTTCCAGCACTTCCTGACGCCTCTGGCTCATGTCTCCGACTCCCAGTTTTTGGAAGATTTCGAGCAAGTCGAGCGCCTCCTGAAAAGTCGCGTCGGCCTTCTCCCATTCCTGGCTGTTGAGCTGGGCCAGCCCCAGTTGAATGAGGCCGTCGGGACTGGCGGGCATGATCTCGAGGGCCTTGTTCAGCTTTTCCTTGGCCGCGTCCATTTCTCGTTCGCGGATCAGCTTGGCGCCGTCAATGATCAGTTGATTGACCTCCTGCTGGATGCTGGGATCCTCCAAATAGAGTTTCTTGTCCGGACTTCCAGGCTTGAGGGTCATGTCCACCGTCATCTCGCCCTCGCCGCTGAATTCGAAGACGTCGCGAAGACCGGGGTCGTAACCGTCCCCGCGGGCGATCACCCGATAGTAGCCTTGCTCGGCGTTCTTGAATTCGGCTTCGCCCCGCTTGTTGGTCTTGTTCTGCTTGACGTAGCTGCCGGCCGGCTGCCGCACGATGACCTCGACTCCCTTGATCGGCTGCCCCGCCTCGTCGACGCAGCGCACCTGAATGACGCCCTTGGCGAGGACCCAGCCAAAGGTCAGGCAAGCTACAGATGTCATGGCTAAAAAGCGTCCCGTTATCGATCGCATTCACTATCCTCCCGTTTTCCTGGATTTCGCATCCCTCGACCTCTCGTCATCGGCGGCCGGAAGACGGATTCAATGTCTGTTGGCCCTGTGCAGGCCGCCCCAAGCCTACCACGGCCCGGCAATTGTACCCCAGCCGGAAGCGAACCGTCCCGGACCGGCTGACCGGGGTTCAGGAGCCGGTTTTATTGGAGTCCGGCCGGGTGGACGGCAGAGGAGCCCACCAAGGCGGCCACGGCCAGGAACCGGACGGTCATGGCAGCTTAGCTAGGATTCCTCGCGCTGGCTGCCCAACAAACGGCGGGCAGCATTCAAGGCGGACTGCAGATAGGCCTCGGTCTGTTCAGCCTGCTGCAAGCGGCCGGTGGTCTTGACCAGATGCGAGCCGGCCAGCACGGCTCCGAACCACCCTGATGTGTGCCAGTGTCCCTGGCCTTCCAGCGGGGGCAGTTGGGAGACGTCCTCGAAGCTGGGGAGGGGATAAGGGTTGAGGTACCAGTAGGGCTCGGGATAGGAGTCGTCGCCGGGCGTCATGCCGGCCCCGATGGAGGGCGCTTCCTCGGAGGGCAGGGTGGGGTCGATGACGATGAGGAGTCCGATGTCGAAATGGTGGGGCCACACCCGCACCGGAACGTCTCGGTAGCCCGCAGCCATGCCAGCGAGAGCCCGGTGGGCATTGGCGTACCAACGGCTCAGTTCGCTGCGTTCGGCTTGGCCTCCGGCCGAAAAGGGCACGCCCCGCGCGACGTCATGTTCAGGGATGTCATATCCCGTAGGCGTCAGCGGACGCATCTTGCCGCCGCCATGGGATGCGACCTTGGCGGCCAGCCAATCCATGGCTTGATCGACACGCTGTCCTTGAAGAGGAAGCTCCTCCAACACCTTGCCCTGATCATCGCGCAGCAGCAGCGTCAGCGAGGGCACCCGCAGCGCCGCCTGCAACCCCAGTTCGGGAACGACGTGTCCGGCCAGCAACGAGCCGTCCTCGACCCACCCCAGGTTGGGATGGCTGTCGTCAGGACGCGGCTCCAGATAAGTCTTGCCCAGCGCCGCGACAATCTGAGCGGCGTGATGCAGTTCCAACCGCGCCGCCGCCAGTTCGCGGGGAGAGATATCGCCCAAGACTTCCCAGGACTGCTTCCAATCAGAATGCTGCGTGCGGCCCATTCAGGCATCTTGCCTTCATCCTGCACCCTTGGCAAGTCGGCCGTCCGGCTGGCATGGGATGGAGGCCTGGAGGCCGCCCGCCGGCGGACCTGGCTGCGCCTTCACCCCTGGCACCGGCCTGGTGGGAGGCGCATCCTTGCGGCGATGGAGGTAATGCTGCAAGACGGCTGCATGGGGAAGTCGGCTGGCTTTTTCACAAACAGGTCAACTCCTGAGAGCCGATAGCCCGGCCTTGTGGCATTATTGCTTTGGTCGGGAGCCGCTCAGAATATAGGGATAAGAGTCGTGAAACCGAGCGTTTCGTTAAGGGCCAAGGTCCTGCTGGCCTTGGCTTCCGCGGCCTTCTCGCTGGGCTTGACCGAGTTGCTGCTTCGGATTGGCGGCTACGATCTCAACCCCAGTCCCCAGTGGCGTTATCACGAGGTTTATGGATGGACCTCTGATCCCGGCGGGCTCTCCATGGCGGGGCAGGCGGTGGAAGGCGTGCTTCCCTCGGGATTCCGCCACCGGGTCGAGTCCGTTGCCAAAGGGCCCGGAGTCAAGCAAGCCCGCCGAGCCGGCCTCGAATACCCGGCGTGATCTACTCCCTCATCCCCCGCCAGCATCAGCCGGAGGCGGTTCGCCGGTCCTGGAGAGCGAACGCCCTCATCTTCGAGCGCTTGCAGCGGCAACTGAGGGAACGGGACATACCGCTGATCGTACTGGTGGCGCCCTTTTCACAGACCTTGCACGTCCGCTGGCCGTCAACTTCAGCGAGTTGAGAATCGAAAGCGAGCCGGAGAATGTACAGCCCGGGGAATAGCGCGCTAGGATAAAGGGGTCGGCAACTCCGAGGGGGCAGCCCAAAGCCCGATCATGGAGACAGATGGACAACATCAGGAAAGTCATCGAAAAAGCCTGGCAGGCCCGCCGCCTGGGACGCCTCGAAGACGCGGAGCGGGGCCTGCTCCGGGCCATCGAGATGAGCCGCCAAAGCGGTGCCCGCGTTGACCTGATCCGCGCCCTCCACTCGCTGGGGCAGGTGATGCGCGACTTGGGCCAAAGCGAGCGCGCCTTGCCCCTGTGCCAGGAAGCCGCGGATTTGAGCCGCCAGGAGGGAGACGACCTCTTGCTGGCCCACACGGTGAGGCATCTCGGAGACCTCCACCGCGAGGCCGGACGCCTGGAGGAGGCCGACTCCTGCTATCAGGAAGCGCTGACTCTCTACGGTGGCGCAGCGCAGCCTCCGCCGCTGGCTCATGCCAACGCTTTGCGTCCGGCGGCCCTTCTCAAGGAAGACCAGGGAGAGGTGGAAGCGGCGCGGCAGTTGTGGTCGCAGGCCCGGCGCCTCTATGAAAGCGCTGGCGTAGCCGCAGGCGTGGCCGAGTGCGAAACCAGGCTGTCGCAGCTTGGAACCTGAGTCCGTCCCAGGAGCCCCAAAGAGAGGAGAGACAGGTGGAATTGAAGAGCCTGGTCAGAGAGTGGTTTGACAAATGGAGGGAGGGCGACTACCTCCACTTGCCCGTATCCGATGATTTCAAGCACACCAGCCCTTTCGGCACCGTCGACGGCAAGGCCGCCTACCTCGAGTTGGTGAAGACCAACCAGGACAAGTTCACCGGCTACCGCTTCGAAATACACGATGAAATCTATGACCAGGGCAAGGCCTGCGTCCGCTACACCGCCGTTCAGGGCGATTTCAAGCTCGATGTGAGCGAGTGGTATTACCCCAAGGGCGACGCCATCGGAGAGATCATCGCCTACTACCACATCGGCGAGATCCGCCAGGAGCGAAGGCTGGAAGGCCAGAAGTAGCGGACGCTTCAAGCCGGGCGGCGGTCATCGACTCGGGAGAGCTTGCCGCCGCTGCTGCGGGGAACCTGGCCAGGCGCGGCGATTTCGACGCGGAAGGTGAGTCCGAGGGTGCTTTTCAGCCTGGACCCCAGGCGTCCGACCAGTTGGCTGCGGGCGGCCTGGGGAAGGTTGGGCGCAGGCTCGACACGCAGGGTCACAAGGTCTCGCGACCCCTCGCGGCTGAGCACCAGTTGGTAGTGAGGCGTCAGTTGCTGGAACTCGTGCAGGACCTCCTCCACCCGCGAGGGGTAGAAGTTGACCCCGCGTACGATCAGCATGTCGTCGCTGCGTCCTCGCACGGGCGCCATGCGGACGTGGGTGCGTCCGCAGCGGCAGGGTTGGCGGTTAAGCGAGGTGATGTCTCCCGTCCAGTAGCGCAGCAGGGGCATGGCCCGCTTGGTGAGAGTGGTCAGCACCAGCACGCCTTCCTCGCCGTCGGCGACAGGGGCCCCGCTGAGGGCGTCGAGAATCTCCGGGTAGAAGTGGTCTTCCCAGATGTGGCTGCCGTTTCGCTCCTCCCGGCATTCCTGCGAGACTCCGGGGCCGATGATTTCGGAGAGGCCGTAGAGGTTGGTGGAGCGCAGTCCCAGTCCGGCGTCCACCTGGGCGCGGGTGGCTTCGTTCCAGGGCTCGGCGCCCATGACGGCGATTTCCAGGCTGAGTTCCTGGGGCGAGCGTCCGCGGTCGGCGAAGCGCTCGGCCAGGGTGAGGGCGTAAGAAGGGGTGCAGGAGATGACCTGGGGCTTGAAGTCCTCGATAAGCGTCATCTGGCGGTCGGTCATGCCTCCGGAAACCGGCACCACCGTCATTCCCAGCCGCTCGGCGCCGGCATGCAGCCCCAGGCCGCCCGTAAAGAGTCCATAGCCGAAGGCGTTGTGCAGCGTCATTCCGGGACGCGCGCCCGCCGCATAGAGGGAGCGGGCATTGACTTCTCCCAGCAGTTGCAGGTCTTCCCGGCTGTAGCCCGAAACCGTGGGCTTGCCGGTAGTGCCGGAGGAGCAATGAATGCGGGCGATGCGCTCTGCAGGCAGCGCGAACATCCCGAAGGGATACTGGCCGCGCAGGTCGTCCTTGCGGGTGCAGGGCAGCTTGGGGAGATCATCGACCGAGCCGATGTCCTCCACCTTGAGTCCCGCCTGACGGAAGCGCTGGCGGTAGAAGGACACCCGGTCCGCGCGCCGAACCATTTCGATCAGCCGCGCGTCCTGCAGCTTGCGCAGCTCTTTCCGCCCCAACCTTTCAACTTGAGCAAACTCGTCAAAGCCCATTCGGTTCCTCAGATTTAAAGGACCGCAGGATACTACCACTTGGCGCTCTTTGCGTTGCAATGAGGCGTCGGCATAAGAATCATTCCGGGCGACTCGCGATTCAAACATATTCATTTCATAATCGGCTATGCCAGAATAGATGCTGACAGCGGTTCGCCGGAAGGCGAGGAGCCAGCGGTCAGGAGTTGCACGCATGAAGAACGCCCGAGTCCGGTCAGGCCCGCAAGGTGCGCATCTTCACGCCCACGCGAGAGGTTCCCTTGGCCGGAGACCCCAACATCGGGACCGCCTTTGCTCTGGCCAGAGCCGGAGAATTCGATGTTGAATAGCTGCTGCTGAAAGGCCCATGGGAGGTCCGGCATGCGTGAAATCCCGTCGTTCCCAGGATCGCTGGAAGAAGCCCATCCTCCGCACCTGGCCGCGTTTGATGCCGCATTCCGCCAGGATGGGGGGCGGTTAAAGGAGCGGGATGACCTGATGCAATGGTATCGCCTTCGATACTGGCATTACGTCAAGGTACTTCGAAAGTCGCCGTTGCACAAACCCTTCCTGGAACGCTTTCATTTTGACCTGGTGGCAAATGAACATCTCAATGCCACCGCATCCCGTTACGGAGGCACGCACCTTATCGGTTTGAATGTCGGCACAATCCTGAACCTTGAGACCTTCTTCTCGATGCTCCTATCTCATCCCAAGGTGCTGCCCGAGGTCGGCGATTGCTCAAGGGAGATGCAGTGGATCTCATCCCTTTCGGCCTGCGACTGGCGGCAGCCCTGCAAGACGGCCCTCAAAGGAGCCGCCCTGCTGCAAGAGCCGCCGAGTTCTTTCCCTTTGGATGAGGCCCGCAGGTTATACGCCCACCGTCTCGCTATCCTGTCCGTGGACTTCGTTTTCTTTCACGAGATGGGACATCTTGCCAACGGACACATCGAGTTCCTCGAGACCCGGGGCAGGGGAGCCGCACTCAGGGAATTGGAGTCCGGAGGCCCCCCAGCGGCGGACGAGGCACTCGACCTGCAGGCCTTGGAGTTCAACGCCGATTCTCATGCCATCCTCGTGCTGACGAGGGACTGGCTTCGCCTCCCTGAGCGACTGGATGCCGCAAACCCATTCGAAACCGCAACCGAGGCCATCGAGTCGCTGGCCTTGGCTGCCGTTGCGGTGTTTCTGCTATTCGACCCGCTGGCGACGCGAATTCGGGACTACGGCCGGGCCGCCCATCCGCACCCTGCGGTCCGCCTCATGAATGTCGGCCTGATGATGTGGTCGGCGGCTAAGAAAGCGGCCCCCAGCGGTCTGGAGCGGGTCCAAGCGGCTTGGCTGCTTGGTCTGCAGCGAGCCGAGGCCATCTGCACCGAACTGCAGGTTGGTTCAGCGGTCTGGAACGCGATCGACGTCGAGTCGGCAGCCGTCAGCGCCGAATACCAGCGGATAGCGAGTCACTTTCAAACCCTCGATCAAGCCCTCCGGCCGGACCTCCGGAGGCATCGCAATTAGCAGCAACGT
>DATIPQ010000069.1 GCA_035471785.1 Acidobacteriota bacterium | reverse complement strand
GAGAACCGCCGCCAGCACGAAATGCAGCACCGCCATGAGCAGACGTCCCTGAAGAAGCTGTCCCAGTCCGGGTATGAAGAAGCTGCATAGTGCAGCCAGTACGTTTCCACCTGAGCCTTGGCCTGCCATCGAGGACTCCTTAGTCTTTGTACAGCCTTTGTATCCAGCCTACCCACAAAATACCTGAGGAATCATCCCGTCGCCACTCGGCCGGATGGAGGGCATCTTGAGATTACCGTGGGATTTCGCCCGCCCATGCGTCTATAACTAATGTAGGCCGATGAAGAAAAGAGAGCGCATTACCTCCGACCGCGTCCGGCACATCTACCGCGAGACAGTCTACGAGCTTTACGCTTACGTCTCGCGGCGGACGGGAGGCGATCGCGCCCTCGCTGAGGACGTCGTGCAGGAGAGTTTCCTGCGCGGACTCAGACATTGGCAAAAGCGGGGACTGCCCGACAGTCCCATCGCTTGGCTGAAGACCGTTGCGCGCAATCTCATCATCAGCCATTTCCGTAAAACGCGCCCCGAGCCGGTGGAAGAGTGGGACGGCTTCCCCTCCGACGGAGACTTCCGTTCCCGGGAAACCGCCGCACTCGTCCACTGGGTCTTGGGACGCCTGCGGGATGAGCAGGCCAGCTTGCTGGAGGCTTTTCACTTCGAAGGCAAGCGGGTCCGCGAACTGGCCGGCGAGATGGGCATCTCAGAACGGGCCGTGGAAGGACGCCTGCGAAGAGCACGCACAGCCTTCAAGGAACGCCTGAAAGCCGTCTCGCCCCGGAAAGGTCGGTCATGAAGAACCAAGAACAAGAACGACATCAACCCGATCCTCTTTTCGTGGAACGACTGGAGTGGCAACTGATGACTGAAATGCGACAATCACGACGAAGCTTTAACCAAAAACCTCCTCAAGCGAGCCGTTGGCGCAGCTACCTGCGGGTGGCGGCGCTGGTGGTGGTCTCGGCCCTGGGAGGCATGGCCTTGATCAAGGCCGCCCAAGGCCTGGAGCGCAACTGGCAGCACCAGTTGGAACTGGCCCGGGCCGAAACCGAGGCCCAATTGGCCGCCAGCCGGGCCGAACTGGCTCAGGACTACCTGGATAGCGTACGCGAGAAGGCTGCCTCAGGCGAGGTCGATCCCGACTCCCTGGCCTGGGCCGAATTCGAGGTCTACCAGGTCGAGCACCAGTTGCTGCAAGCCTCCATCGACCTTGAAGAGATGAAGTTGAGCGGACGCTCGCCCCGGCATGAACTCTACGCCCCCCTGGTCGAGGGCCGGGACTTCGTGACCCGACGGCTCCATTCCCAGATGGACTTGCTGCAGAAGAAACTCGAAGTGGCCCAAAGGATGTTCGACATCAGGCGCAAGGAAGTGGAGAGCGGCGTGTCTCCCAGCCGAGCACTGGCAGCGGCTGAGCAAGACATGGCTCATGTCAGGAGTGAGATCGAGCATCTCGGCCGCCGGCTCCGTCTCCGTCAGAGCTTCCTGCGGGGGGACCTGTCGGCCCAGCAACTGATCGCCAGGTCGCGCCTGGCCGAAGTGCAGGCGCGCGTCCAAATGCTGGATAAGCGCCTGCAAGCGGGTGCCCAAGAAGTGGAGGAATTGCGCCGAAGGGTAGAAACCGGCGAGGAAGACCCGCTGCAACTGCGCCACATGGAGTTCGAACTCCAGCGTATCGAAGCCGAGCACCGCCTGGCTTCGCTGGAACTGGAATTGATGCTGAAACACGCTGGCCGCTAGCCCGAATCATTCCCTAGGGGCTTGCGGCCTTATTAAAGGAGTCTTCTCGGTGACGAACAGTCTGCGCGTCGAGTAATCACTACCCAATAGAACGAATGATTCAGGGCCTCCCCGCCGGCCGGCGGGGAGGCCCTTTTTCAGTTTAAGATGAGTGGAACGAAAGGGGACGCCGGTCATGACCCGAAACAAGCTGCTGCCGTGGATTTCGCTGACGGCCCTGGCGGGGTTGCTGGCCTGGCAGGTCATTGACCGGTATCGGCAGCCGGCTGAAGAAACCGTCCGCCTGCAGCAGACCCTTATGGGGACGCTGTGGTCGGTCCAAGTGTGGGCGCCTGAGAGCGATCAGGCGGAAGTGCGGCGCGACATCGCGGCCGCCCTCGCAGAGGTGGCGCGGGTAGAGGCGGTGATGAGCGAATGGCGGGAAGAGTCGCCCATCAGCCTGCTCAACCGCTCGGCCGGCGGGTCCGGCTACCTGGTGCCCCCGGAACTGGCCGCCATTATCGAGCGGGGCATCGAGTACGGACGCCTCAGCGGCGGCGCCTTCGACATCACCTGGAAAGGCATGGGCGACCTGTGGAAGCTGGACGACGGCTTTCAGGCGCCCTCGCAAGAGCAGATCGAGGAAGCCCTCTCGCGAGTCGACTATCGCCTCGTCGAGCTGGACGGCCATCCAGCTTCAGCCGCCGGCCCTGTCCGCATCCGCCTGCCACGCCAAGGCATGGCGCTGGGGCTGGGAGGCATCGCCAAAGGCTACGGCATCGACCGCGCCGCAGCCGTGCTGCGCAAGAAAGGCTATGACGACTTCCTGATCGAGGGAGGAGGCGATGTGTTGACCGCAGGCCAGCGGGCGGGACGTCCCTGGCGGGTGGGCATCCAAGACCCGCGGGGAGACGATTTGCTGGGATGGGTGGAGGTTTCGGGCGGGGCGGTGGCCACCTCGGGAGATTATCAGCGCTTCCGCATGGTGGAGGGAGTGCGCTACCACCACATCATCGATCCCCGCAGCGGACGTCCGGCCCGCGGGTGCCGTTCGGTCACCGTGCTGGCCCCCAGCGCCGAGCAAGCCGACGCCTTGGCTACGGCCATTTTCGTACTCGGCTCCCGAGAAGGAATGGGTCTGGCCGAGTCCCTCGACAACGTCGAAGCCCTGATCGTCGACGATGAGGGAGACATCCGCAAAAGCGGCCACTTCCCTTTCGCCGCTTCCAGCAGAGCAGACGTCCTGGCGGAATAATTTTGCCCGCGCCGCCTTTCCTCACGGGGACGAAAACCTTACAATACGCCCAAATTCCTGACAACGTATCGAACAACAAGGAGGCACAGCATGAATTGGGGACGCATTCTCTTGGGCGGCTTGGCCGCGGGAATAGCCAAGAACCTGGTCGATTGGGCCGCTCACGCCGGCATTCTGGGAAGCACCTACGAGCAGTACGAAGTCTTCAGGGTGGAACCGGCCAACCCTCTCTACTTCTTCCTCATCTCGATCTGCATCGGGATCGCGGCCGCCATTCTCTTCGCCAAGACCCGCAACTGCTGGTCCGAAGGCGTGATGGGAGGCGCTAATTTCGGCTTCTGGGTGGGGCTGGTGGCCTTTTTCGCCCCCTTCTACCACACTCTGACGATCAACGGGTTCCCCTACTTCCTGTGCTGGTACTGGGGAATCATCTTCCTCATCGGCGGCGTGATAGGCGGCGCGGTGCTGGGGGTCTTCATCAAGCGATAGCGAGCAGCCTCATACCGCCGAGAGCAATTAGGCCTTCAGCGCGGTCGCTTAAACTTGATTCGTGTGTGAACTTGTTGGCCACCTAGTGGCCCTAGTGCAGTGCGCCCGAAGTTTTGAGCCACCCTGTGGCGTTATCCCACCCTTTCAGCGTTGGCACATTTGGCGTTTGAACCCAGGGTGGCGCCGCCGTCTCGCTAGCGCTCGCCGCGGCTGACCCTGGGCTGGCGAATCTGTCCCTGTCAGGGACAAGAACGGAGGGCTGGCCCAGAACTTGTGACCGGCAGCACGAGTGGCCCTCGACCGTCCTGGCGTTCAGCGGGATTTCTCGAGCGAGAGGAGGCGGACCTTGGTTTCCACTCCGCCTCCGAATCCCGTCATGGAGCCGTCCGAGCCCACCACGCGGTGGCAGGGAACGACGATGGGGATCGGGTTGGCGCCGTTGGCCGCTCCCACCGCCCGCACCGCTGAAGGGCGTCCGATGGCCCGAGCGATCTGGGCGTAGGAACGGGTTTCTCCGTAGGGAATCTCGCACAGCGCCGTCCACACCTGCTTCTGAAAATCGGTCCCGCGCAGCTTCAGCGGCAGGTTGAAATGGCGCAGATTGCCCTTGAAGTAGTCGTTGAGCTCGCGCGTCAGGGCGCGGGTGCGGATGGGGTCGCGGCGGGCTCGCTGGCCTAGCGAGCGGACGAATTCATCCTCGTCGCGCTCTTGCAGGAAAGAGACGGCCACAACGTTGCCGGCGCCGTCGACGGCGCATCCGAGCCTGCCCACGGGGCTGTCGATGATGTCGTAGAAAGTCATTTTGCGGTTTCCTCGTTATTCTCGGGCGACCAATTCCAGAGGTGAAAGGCGGCCAGGCTGCGGTAGGGCGCGAAGGGAGCCATCAGTTCCTCGACCTGCCGCCGGTCGGGCCGTCGCCGCAGCCCGAAGAAGGATTGCAGGGCCCGCACCAGTCCGGCGTCCCCCACGGGGTAACAGTCCTGGAAGCCGTAGAGCCTCATGAGCAGATAGTGCACCGACCAGGGACCGAGTCCCTTGAGGCTGGAGAGGGTCCGCTCGAGTTGGCAGAAAGGGTGAAGGCGCGAGGGCGAGGGCACTTCATTGTTCAAAAGGGCCTCTCCCACGCCGATCAGGTAAGAAGCCTTCTGGCGCGAGAACTGGCGGAGGCGCAAGTCTCCGATATCGAGTCCGGCCAGGTCCTGGGGCCTGGGAGGCGCCGTCAGTCCGCTTGGGGTGGGCGTCCCGGCCAGGCGGTAGAGGGTGCGGCGCAGGGTGTAGGCAAAGGGGAGGTTGACCTGCTGCCCCACGATCACCCAGATCAGCCCCTCGACGCGCCCCGCCAGGCGGGGGATACGCAGTCCGGGCAGGCGGAGAAGCGGAGCCAGGCGCGGCTGTCCCGAAAGGGAGGCCTCGAAGGGACGGGGATCCTGATCAAGCCCCAGCAGGTTAAGCAGGCGCCGGTGCACTCGGGCGGCGCTTCCCGGACGCGGAGCGCCGTCCAGCAAACGGCAGGCGGCCGCACCGCCCTGGAAGTCCACCTGCACCGCCAGCGGACGCTCCTCGAGGCGCAGTGCCAGGCGCAGCGAACGTCCGGCTACCGTCTCGCTCAAGCTCTCGGGATCTCGTCCCCAGTAGTCGAGCATGAAAGCCAGCGGATAGGGGGCCGGAAGGTCGATTAGAAACGAGTCCGCCCGGCGCAGGTCCCGGTAAGAAGAGGGAGTCATGCGCTGAGAACGGCGAAACTGCTCGTTGAAGACCGAGAGCGACTCGAATCCGCAGGCGAAGGCCACGTCGGCCACCTTGTCGCCGCCCTGCAGAAGCAGGCGCCGGGCCATCCTGAGGCGGAAGCGCAGCAGCAGCGCCGCGGGAGTGCTCTGGTAGTAGCGGCGCACCTGTTGATTGAGCTTTGAAGTTCCGATGCCGGCTTCATCCGCCAGGTCGGACACGTTGCCATAACGCGCCGGATCGCGGCGCAGCGAATCGATCACCTCCACCAGGCGCTCGCGCTGCGGATCCCGTCCCCGGTAGAAGAGGTCGGGGCGGCAGCGCTTGCAGGGACGCAGTCCCGCTCGCGCGGCCTCCCGCGGATCGGTGAAGAAGCGCACGTTTTCGGGCTTGGGCTTGCGGGCCCGGCAGGACGGCAGGCAGAAAATGCCGGTGCTGAGCACCCCCGTGATGAAGCGTCCGTCGAAGCTGGAATCCGAAGCCAGCATGCGGTCCAACATGCGCTCCCGTGTCAGTGTCATGCTTCGACTATAGACTTGAACGGCGCTTGAATCTACCGGATTAGACCGCTGGAATTTTCTTTGCGGGCGAGCAGCTGGCGAGCAGCCTCATAGCGCCGAGGGCATTGGGCCTTCACTGCGGTTACTGAAACTTGACGCGAGTGTGAACCTGTTTGGCCACCCGGCAGCACTAGCGCTGCCGGTGATAAGTTCTGAGCCAGGGCCCTCCGTTCTTGTCCCTGACGGGGACAGATTCGCCAGCCCAGGGTCAGCCCCGGCGAGCGCCAGCGAGACGGCGGCGCCACCCTGGGTTTCAGACGGCGAGGTCTGAACGCATCTGAAAGCGTGGAATAACGGGACAGGGTGGCTCAAAACTTCTGACGCACTGCACTAGTGTCCTGAGTTAGAAGTTCATGTCATATTAAAATGCCATGATAGTCTCCTCAAAGGAGGCCTTCATGAGAACCGGTCGTCCCAAAGCCGAGCTCAAGCTCAGCCGGCAAGAAGAGAAAGTCCTGCAACGATTGGTTT
>DATIPQ010000068.1 GCA_035471785.1 Acidobacteriota bacterium | reverse complement strand
TGAAACGAAAAAATCACCAGCAGCGAGAGCAATGCGCTTTTCATCGGGACACCTCCGGAATGGAGGCTAGCACGGTCAGCCCATCACCGCTAGGGCAGTGCGTCAGAAGTTTTGAGCCACCCTGTCGCGTTATCCCACGCTTTCAGCGTTGGGGCCTTTGCCGTCTGAACCCCAGGGTGGCGCCGCCGTCTCGCTGGCGCTCGCCGCGGCTGACCCTGGGCTGGCGAATCTGTCCCTGTCAGGGACAAGAACGGAGGGCCCTGGCTCAGAACTTATGACCGGCAGCACTAGGGCCACGAGGTGGCCAACAAGTTCACACATGAGTCAAGTTCCGGTGAGCGCGGTGGAGGCTTAATTGCTCTCGGGGTAAGAGGTTGCTCTTTACCGCTGGCGAGCCCCTTTGAAGCGCTATGCCCGTCGGCCCCGGGGATACGCCTCCCGCTTTCCCGGCGGCTACCCGCCCAGAGGTCTGAGCGGGAACAGGTCTGGTGGGAAGCGCATCCCTGCGGCGATCCCGACCGCCCTACAGCCCCCGAAACGCTTCATGGTAGCGAATGGTCCCCTCTCTGCCTTCAAGCGCTCCCGCACTCAGTTCCAGCACCATAAAGGCCTCCTCAGGCACCTCATACTCGCAATCGATCCCGAAGCGCGAGGAGGGATCGAAGCCGAAGCGGGGATAATAGCGGGGATGACCCAGCACGACCACCGCCACGGCGCCCAGGCGCCGGCACTCCCGCAGCCCTTCCCGCACCAGGGCCGAACCGATTCCGCGCCGCTGCTGTCCGGGAAGCACCGCCATCGGCGCCAGTCCCATAATCCTGAGACCGGGATGACCCGACAGCGACACCGGCGTGAAGAGGATATGCCCCACCACCCGGCCCTCTTGTTCCGCCACCAGCGAAAGCAAGGGTCGGGCCTGCTCGCCCAGCCTCTCCACCAAGTCGGCCTCGGCCGCGGTTTCAAAGGCCGCCTCATTGACGGCCCGGACAGCTTCCCGGTCTCCCTCCTCCTGGTAGCGAATCTTCATGCCTTGTAGTGTAGCCGCATGGCATAGGTTGAGCGAGATTGAACCTTTCGGCGCAAGATGCCGTATGCTCTAACAAGCAACGGGACTCCCGGCCGGGGAGCAGACTTTGAGGAAGGAGATGCAGATATGCGGCAAGTGCTATGGATCGGGCTCATCGCCTGTCTGATGCTGATGCCTGCCTTGGCGCAGGAAAAACAATTCTCTGAAACACTGCCTTTCACGTCGGGCGAGAGGCTGACGGTGGACGCCTACAAAGGCACCATACACATCAGTTCCTGGGACCGCCAGGAAGTGGAAGTGATTGCCACCGTAGAGGCTCCCTCGGACCTCGACGGAGAGTATGCCCGCCGGATCGTGGACGCCACCGAAGTGCGCATCCGCCAGACGGCTTCGGGCGTCTCCATCAAGTCCGACTACGACGACGTACCCAGCCGGCGGGAGGGATGGTTTTGGGGTAGCTCCAAGACCCTGCCCTACGTCCACTACCAAATCCGCGCTCCCCGCTCTCTGAATCTCAAGGTCGACGACTATAAGTCGGATATCGAGATCTACGGGGTCGAGGGGCGCATCGACCTGGAAACCTACAAGGGCCGGGTGGAAGCGCGTGATCTGGTCGGCGAGCTTCGCCTCGAAACCTACAAAGGCACCGTCGACTTGAGCGGCGTACGGGGCGGACTCGATATCGAGACCTATAAAGGCCGGGTCATCGCCGAGATCGACAGCATCGAGGCCGATTCCCGCCTCAACACCTACAAGGGAAACATCACCCTGGTGATGAATTCCGAGCAGGGACTGGACCTGGACGCCGACCTCTCGCGCAGGGCCGACCTGCATAGCGACTTCGACCTGCGCACCCGCGGAAACATCTCGCGCAAGGACTTCCGCAGCACCATCAACGGCGGCGGTCCCCGCCTGCGGGTTTCCAGCTACAAGGGAGACATTTCCCTCAAGCGGCGCTAAGAGCCTGCGGCAGGCGCCAACCCCCACGGACCAACCTCCAAGTGGGATGGCGTCTCGGAAGCCGAGGGATTAACATAGGCTCCTGGGGAGGACGCCATGGACATCATGCACATCGCTCTGGCGCTGGGCTCCAGCGTCACGGCCGGGATTAACCTCTACCTGACCATCCTCTCTCTGGGCGCCATGCACCGCCTGGAGTGGCTGACGCTGCCCGAGTCGATGGAGGTGGTGGCCAATCCCTGGGTCATGATCACAGCGGGCGTCCTCTTTCTGGTGGAGTTCTTCGCCGACAAGATTCCCTACGTCGACAACGTATGGGACACGGTGCACACCTTTATCCGTGTACCTGCCGGCGCCTACTTGGCGGCTTCATCCTTCACCGATATGCCGCAGGAATACCTCATTGTGGCGGCCCTGCTGGGCGGGGCCGTCTCCTTTACCACCCACGGCGCCAAAGCCTCCACGCGGGCGGCCGTCAACGCCTCTCCCGAGCCTGTCTCCAACTGGGTGCTCAGTTTCGGCGAGGACGCTCTCAGCCTGGGATTGCTCTATCTGGTTTCAAGCTATCCCTACGTCGCCCTGGTGGTGGGATTGATCATCGTGCTGGCGGCAGCCGCCGTCATCTACCTGCTCTTCCGCTTCTTCAAGCGCATCTTCAGCGGCTCCAATCGTCCTGCCCCCGCTCAACAGCCGCCTGCCTGAGAACTATTGGGCGAAGCCTTTGCCGGGCTTCTCCCTGGTGGCTTCCAGCAGACGGTCGACGGTGATGTCGAGACCGAAGGCCCAGAAAAAGATCTGAGCGAACTGCTGGAAATCTCCCACGAAGTCATCCCAGAAAAACCAGATGCCCCACAGGGTGAAGATGAGAAAGATCAAGAGGGTCTGGTAGAACTTGCTCCACCAGATGGCCTTGCGGGCTTCGACCTGCAAGCGCCGGGCGGAAAGCCTCTCCTGGGGCGCGGCGGAGAAGAGGGATGAAAAGAAGGGAAGAGCCGCACGCCCGCCTTGCACCAGCCTGGATTCGCCCATCGGCGGCAAGCCCGACTCGCTGTCGGCGAGGAAACGCCTCAAACCGAAGAGCCCGAGAACCCCTCTTTCGCCCCCCAGAGCTCGGGCCGGCTGCGGAGCCGCCTCGCCGCCGCCCAAGATCTCGCCTTCCTCAGGCTCTTCCCGTGCGGGCGGGGGCGACTGCGCCTTGGCAACCGCCTGCACTGCCTTGATCAGGTCGCCCTCTTTGAGCGCCTCCAGATAGATGGCGGAATCGACCTGCTGGGCCTGCAATACTCGATCCCAATCCTTCTTGACCCGGGCGGAGGCCTTGCTGAGGCGTTCTCGCGCCTGGCGTGGAGAGCGTGGCCAGGTAAGGGCTTCTTCAGCGATGCGGTCCAAAGTGGTCAAACCCTGCTGAAGCGATTCGGGGTCAGGCCAGGATTCTTGAGCAGAGATCGTGCTGCGGACGGTCTCCGCCTGGCTCCGCATCTTGAAGGCTGTCTCCTGGCAAACCCAGTCCAGTTCCCGGCGGGCCGTCTCCACCTTCGACAACAGCGCTGGAACGGCCTCTGCCTTGAGGGAATCCAGTTCAAATCCGCTCAGCGAATCTTCGAGCCGCGCCTGGTAGACTTTTGCCGCTTCGCGCCCGGCGGGAGGAACGGCGGCGTTGGGGTCGGTGATCTGACGGCATAGTTCGCGCGATTGCCGGGTCCATTCCTTGAGTTGGTTGCGCAGGCTCTTGACCAGGCTTTCTTCCGCCCCGTCGATCTTCTCTTCCGCTCCGCTGACATTGCCTTCACGCAGCAGCTTGTCCGCCTCTTTGAGCGGCCCTGAGGGCGTCTCCAGGCTTTGGGAAACGGTTGCAGGAACCTTCCAATCCCGCTCCACCGCCTTGCGCAGGTTTTCGATGCGGGGCAGCAAGGCTTCGCGGCGCGAGCGCCAGGATTTCAGGGCATCGTCGAGTAGCTGCCGGTAGGCGGTCACGGCGGTTGCTATGGCTTCGGCATTTCGGTTTTCGAGGGCCGCATCGAGAGCGAGCTTTTCCTGACTCTCCTCGATGGCTTTACGCATTTCGGGGTCGGCGTAGCGCTGGTGCAGATCGCGGGCTTGTACCAACAGCTCGGCTGCGGCTTTTTGGGATTCTGCCAGTTGCAGCCGATTCTTGAGATAGATCTTGAGAAAGAAGGAGCCCAGCAAACCGGCCAGCACAAAAACTCCGATATTCCAGCGGCGCAGGCGGTTGCGGACCACCACGTCAACCGACTGCCAGTCGGACAATTGGGGCGCGGTGAAGCGCAGCGTCCCGCGGGTGGTGCCCAAGGGCAGCTCTCCGCTCAGGAGCAGGCCGATGGACCGGCTGCGTCCGGCCGGGATCGTCAGGTCTTCCTGGTCGGAAAGGCGGGCTTGGAGGGAGCCGAAGGAGTCGTCTTTCAGTTCCAGTTCGGGCTGAACCTCAAGATGGCTGACCTTTGACGACCCTGTCGTCTCGCTGATGGAGAATTCGCGCTCCAGCGAATCGCGGCACCACAGTGGACCGGGAAGGAGACAAGGCCGGTCCAGGCGCAACTCGGCGGGGAGGTGAAGGGCGGCCGGGGGCCGTTTGAGAGTCAGGAACTGTTGAGCGGCGGCGGTTTGGCCTCGACCGGGGAAGTGGATGAGAAAGCGGTAGGACCCGGCTCCGCGCATGAGATCGCAGTCCACCCGCAGCACCACATGACGGTAGGAACCCTCGATCACCTGTCCCCACTCGATTTGGGCGGTATCGGTCAGGTTGGAGTGCTGCGTTCCCTCGAATTCAGCGTATACGATGCTCGGGCCCTGGCCGCCGTACTTCTCGCTCGAGGCCCCTGACAGGGGGACTGTGACCGTATGCCCGGAGCCGCAGTCTGGAGGCAGTTGCAGCTCGGCCACCGGAAAGGCAGGTTGAGCCCAGGCGGGACCCGTCAGAAGGCAAAGCCAGAAAAGGCCGATCAGCGTTTTCCTCATCTCACGAGTCTCCCAGGACGATTTTCAGGTCGGCATCCCCCACGCATTGAAAGACGAAGGCCAGGGGATTTCCGCTTTGCAGAAGTTTGCGGCGGAAGTCGGTGAGCACCTGCCCCAGAGTGGCATTGCCCTTGATCAGCGAAGAGGACAGTTCAGCCGCCAGTTGGCCGGCCAGCGTCGAACCGACTTTGGCTTCGGTTCCCACGATGCCTCCGGCCCGGGCCGAGTCCACGGCCAGCAGCAGGTCGTTGAGGGTCTTCAGGTCGGTGGCGGCCGACTCGCAGGCCAGCAGCAGCACCAATGTATTGGGCTGGTCCCAATGGTCGTCGTTGATGACGCGGTCGGAGATGTCGATCTCGCGCAGCCAGGACTTGCCCCGGGTGAGAACGATGCGCGGCCCCGGCAGTTCGCCCGGCAGGTCGCGCTGCTCAAGGTGTCCCAGAACGATGAGGATGGCGGGGCGGTTATCCCGTTCCCAGAGCAGGTCGAGCAGCAGGTCGTCATCCAGCGGGCCCACTTCGACCATGTCTTCTCCCAGAGCTTCCTTCAGGTCCGCTACCAGAGTGGCGGCTGCCGAGAGCTTTTCGTCGATGGCCACCCGCACAGCGCCTTTCGACTGGGTGCGGATCACCTTCTCCAGGCGCTGCCTTTCATGTCCTGCGATCAGCTCCTCAATCCGGTGGCGCACGCCCCAGAATCCCCTCACGCAGTAGGTACCGCGCGATTGCTGATCGTGGCCGCAGGGCTGCGCCTTCCCATCCTTCAGCACCAGTCCGCTGCAGACGGGGGCGGGGGGATCGCCACTGGCCACCCGGGGAATGCGGTAGTCGTAGAGGACGGGCCAGGGTATGGCGAAGTTCTCATCGAAGCGCACAACTTGAAGCACCTGGTCGCTGCTCTGGCGCACCAGCCGCAGCGCCTCTTGCAGGCGGCTCGAGTCGCGTCCGGCTTGGCGGAAGGTCTTGCGGAACATTTGGGAACCCTTCTCGGCCAATAGACGGACAACCTTGGCGCCTTCCCCGCTCAGCGGTTGGCCCGGCGCGATGACTGGATACGACCTGGGCTGGTTGTTTGGATCGGCTGTGGCCTCATTGAGCAGCTTGCGCAGTTCGTCCACGATCCCTGAATGAAGCATGGGCAACAGACTCAAGTTGCCGGCCGCCGCTTGGCCCTTGACCGTCAGTTCGTGGCTCCCGTCGCGGTCGTTCTGGTTGCTGCCGATGGAGAGCAGCCGTCCCTTGAAGCTGTCGAGATCCTCGAAGCGCTGGGTGGCCGAGTGCTCCAGCTCCACCCGCAGGGCATTCTTTCCATCCGCCGGATTTTGCTTGGCTTCCCGCTTGCCGGTCAGGGCATGCAGAAGGAAGGACTGCAAGAGGTGATTGCGGCAGTAAAGGCAGATCCGCAGTTGGGCGGGACCGTGACGCCGCGGAGCCCGCACCGTGAAATAGACCGGATCAGTCCCGCCTTGGGAAGGCAGATAGGCGCGGCGCAGGGGATTGGACAGCAACTTGAAATCCTTGGGCTGGACGGTGATTTCCAACTTGTGCCCACCCTTTTCGTCGGGATCGGGCAAGAGGGGATCGACGGCCGGGGGCGCGTCCTGGAAGAGGCTGCCTTGGAGTGGAAATCCGATGTGGACGCGCAATTGGTAGCGCTTGCCCGCTTCCAAACTCCAATTCTCCTTGACCGGTGAAAGCAGGGGTTTGGTATCGAGACGCTCCAGACCGGCGTCCACCCGTCTCGGCGGAGGCGGCGCTGGCTCGGGGCCTTCCGCCCCGGCCTCTCCTTCTCGACGCTTAGAGCGCACGGCGGCTACGGCGCCCTCCATCAGACGACGCAGGGTGCGGGCCCGGGAGATGTCGCGGACCATGCGGCTGAGGGGAACCAAGCCGCGGCTCTCCCGGTCGAAGGAGGGGCGGGAGCGGTTGCTGCGTTTGAGGTCGTGGAGGATGTCTGCAATCTGGCCGTCCGCCGCCGAGATAGCGTCGCGGATCTTGCGCTGCAATTCTTGCGGAGATGGCCCCATCGATCGCCGCTTGGGCCGTGGCGGCTCGCCTTCCCGCGATCTCGTGCCCGAGGGAGGCGGTTCTTCAGCCTCTTCTTTTGCGGGTGCACTTTCCACCTGGGTTCCACCCAGGAGCGCTTCCATGGAAAGGCCCTGGCGGCGCAGCTTGCGGAAGGCCCCCCGCAGGCGCAGCCCCTGGTTGGTAAATGGATCGGCCAGTAACAGCCATCCTGCCGCAAGCGAGGAGCTCAGCCGTTCCAGGACCACGTGCAAGGGATGATCGTGGACGATTTCCTCCATGATTTCGGCGCTGGCCAGCGAGGGTATTGCCGTCAACGAAGGCTCCTGCCAAAGCAGGGCGCAGCCGCCGGGATGGGCGCTGGGATGGTAGCCGGCCCAGGGCAGTCCGGGAGGCGGAGAGCAGATGATCAGCCGGGGGCGCTGTGCCAGGGGAAGCCGGTTGATCCAGCGCAGGTCGGATAGCTCGGCCCGCGGCAGCACCAGAATGTCGCAGCGGCCGGCCTGCAGGTCCAGACGCCACTGCGTCCGCTTGCTGGGCAGCAATTGCAGCCCGCGGTTGGCGATTTCTTCTCCGTACCAGTACTGGGAAGCGATGGTCTCAAGGCACTCGCCGCCCTCATCGTCCACCCCCATCAATCGAAGCGGCAGCCGCAGTTCGGTCCGCTGCTCCCTCTTGGCCGAGGAGAGGCGAAGCGGAGGGGGACAGGCTGCTCCGCACAGGTGGCGGGCCAGAGCCTCCCAGGGCGTGGATTCCCATCCGGGGGGCGGGGAAACGAAAAGCGCCGGTACGCCGCTCCACTCTCCCACCTCTCGTTGGATGAGGGAGTCAAGACCCTGCAAAGGGGCATGAGGAGGCGTCGTGTCGGGCCATTGAAGGGGTTCCGCCTGGGAGAGGCGGGAGAGCTCTTCCAAGTAGAACTCGACCTCGCTGCCGAGGACGAAACGCGCCCGGCGACGCGAGCGGGTGGAGACGTCCAGGCCCAGGCGAGGCCCTCTCCAACGAAAACGCAAGATGATCCAAGGCTCAGGATAGATCATGGTTCCTGTCCGAAGAACTAAAGTGAAGTCAACTTAAAGCAAACACCTGCTGGAAGCAAGTGCCGGCCCCGGATTCTCAGGCGGTAGCTTGCAGGGCCTGCCGGAGGGCCCTTTGGGGAGCCATCGCCGCTACCTCGCCGACCACGATGACGGCAGGGGTGGATATGGCGTTGTCATCGGCCTGCAGGGGCAAATCGGAAAGCGTGGCCACCAGACTGCGCTGGTCGGGCGTGGTGGCCCTCTCGACGATGGCGGCGGGTGTGTCGGGGGGACGTCCGGCCTCGATCAATCCCCGGCAGATCTGTTTCAGCCGGCCGCGTCCCATGAGGAAGACCAGGGTGTCGATAGCGGCCAGCGCCCGATAGTCGAGGGAGGCGCCCTTTCCGTTGCTGCGGGCCGTGATGACGGCGAAGTGACGGCTGACCTGGCGATGGGTGACGGGTATGCCGGCGGCGCCCGGGGCGGCGACTGCGCTGGAGACTCCCGGCACCACTTCGCAGGCGATGGCGGCCCTCTTGCAGGCTTCCCTTTCCTCGCCGCCGCGCCCGAAGACAAAGGGATCGCCCCCTTTGAGGCGCACTACCGTGCGTCCGCGACGGGCGTGCAAAACCAGCAGGCGGTGAATCTCCTCCTGCGGCGTGGAGGGCCGGCCGGCCCGCTTGCCCACGTCGATCAGGCGGGCTCCCGGCTTGGCTTCGCGCAGCAGTTCGCGTGCCGCCAGGCGATCGTAGAGGATGACGTCGGCCTGGCGAAGCAGACGCAGTCCTCGAACCGTGATGAGGTCGGGGTCGCCCGGTCCGGCCCCCACCAGGTAGACCGTGCCCTGAACCTGATACCGGTGGTCAGGCATGTCGGTTGGCTCCTTCCGCCTGCAGGTGGGGGGGCAGAAAACCCGGCAACGTTCCCTCCACGTCGGACCGGGCCATGCGGTCAAGGACGGCGGCAACGGAGGGATCTTCTCCCAAGGCCCGGTCGAAAATCAGCAGTCGATCACCCTGCAGGAGCGCCGAGGGCAAGGGGTGCCCGGACCCGCGA
The DNA here is from genome assembly GCA_035471785.1 of Acidobacteriota bacterium. Classification (NCBI taxonomy): domain Bacteria; kingdom Pseudomonadati; phylum Acidobacteriota; species Acidobacteriota bacterium. The sequence continues at coordinate 12,460 of DATIPQ010000068.1, read as the reverse complement.
TGGGCCCTCTGGCCGTTGCGCAAGCCCAGCGTGCGGGGAATGTCATGCAAGGCGTGAAAGGTGCCTCCGATGAGGAAGGGAAGCAGGATGACTGCCTCGCCCCCAGCCTGGGCAAAAGCCTCCGGCAAACCTGGAGAGTCGTCGAGAAAGGCGGGCAGCACCTGGCTGAACGTCTCCTGATCTTGCAGCCGCTTCACCAGCTTCAAGGTAGAGGTGCGGCTTCGGGCGTGGCGGCGAGTGCCGTGGCCGATGACGATCAGGGTGCTGCGTAGGCCGCTCAGTCCGAAGTCGCGCAGGAGGATGCGGCTGCGTTCTTCAGCCATGTGAAGGACTTCGGGTCTGAGACCCAGCGGCGCCGTGATGCGCACCCGTTCCTTCTGGTAACGTCTGTTCCCGGCCAGTTCGCGGGGCAGGACGCGGCGCACGTAGTAGCCGTCGGCGGTGAAAAGAGGCAACACCGTATAGCGCTCGGCCGGAGTCCTGTCGAGCACTTCGCCGAAACCGGGACGCCCCTGCCAGAAGGCGGCCTGCACCCGGGGGTAGCCGAAGTCTCTCTGCAAGCGCACCGCGTGATCCCGGACGATGCGGTTGGCCTCTTTGCGGCGGCGCGATCCGTGAGCGGCCAGGATGAGGGCATGAGATGGGGCGGACGATCTCACAGCGCCACCTCCAGCGAGTGAAGGCGGGCCTGAGTGGGCTCCTCCTTGCCGGTGATGCGGCGCCTGTGGCTTCCGTCACCCAGGCGCCGCTGATAGAAATCTCCCAGGCTTTCGCCCCGGCGCCGCTGCGAAGACCACAGCCGCAGCAGCGGACGCAGCGTCTCCAGAAAGTCCCGGGGCTTGACGTCGGCAGCGAAGAGGTCGGCGATGCGGTCCCCTTCCAGGCGTCCCCCGACGAAGACATGATAGGTGCTGGGCGAGCGGGCCACGAAGGCCAAGTCGGCGGTATAAGGACGGGCGCATCCGTTGGGGCATCCCGTCATGCGTACGGTCAGGGGCGAGCTTTTCAGGCCCAACTCATCGAGTTCGCGTTCCAGCTCTTGCAGCACCGAGGGCAAGAGCCGTTCGCTTTCGCCCAAGGCCAGGCCGCAGGTGGGCAAGGCGGGGCAAGCCATGGAATGACGCCGCACCTGAGTGAGCTGACCCGCTTCCTCTACTCCGTGCTCACGCAGAAGCCCTTTGACCCGCTCCAGCGAGGGCAAGTCGAGGCCGGTCAGCAGGAGGCTCTGCTGGGCCGTGGCGTGGACTCCGGGAGAAAGCTCCTGGACGATGCGGCGCAGGGCCGTGCGCAGTTGCTTTCCCTCGCGGTCTGTGATGCGCCCGTTCTGCACGAAAAGCCCGTAGAACCATCGGCCGTCCCCCTGGCGCTGGGTCCCCAGGTGATCGTGGAAAGGAAGGCGTCCCATCTGGCGCGGCGGTTGCAGCCTGAAAGGCGCGCGGCGCTCGAACTCGCGGCGGAAGCGCTCCAGTCCCCAGCGTTCCAGCAGGTACTTGAGGCGGGCCTGGCGGCGGTTGGAGCGGTTGCCGTGGTCGCGGAAGATGGCCGCTACCGTACGCACCGCTTCGACCGCGTCCCCGGGCTCCACATAGCCCAGCGGCTCAGCCAGCCGGGCGACGGTTTCGGGCTTGTTGTGGGTCATGCCCAGTCCGCCGCCCACCAGCAGGTTGTAGCCGACGATCTCGTCGTCCTCCAGCATCCCCACCAGTCCCACGTCGTAGGAGAAGATGTCGATGCAGTTGTCGTTTTCCAAAGCCACGCCGGTCTTCAGCTTGCGTGGCAAGTAGGTGGCTCCGTAGAAATCTTCTTCCTCGGCCGCCGGCTCAGGGGGCTTGGTTGAGACCGTTTTCTCGCCGTCGATCCAAATCTCATGGTAGGCGCCCGAGCGGGGACGCAGTTGGCGGCTGATCTCCTCGGCCAGTTCCTGCACGGCCCGGTGAGCCGGATCGTCGATGGGGGCCGGACAGGCCATGACGTTGCGTTCCACGTCTCCGCAGGCTCCCAGAGTGGTCATGAGGCTGTCGTTGATTTCCGCCACCGCCGCCTTGAGGTCGCCTTTGAGAACGCCATGGAACTGAATCCCCTGGCGGGTGGTGATGCGCAGGCTTCCGTCGGCCAGCCGGTCGGCCACCTGATCGAGCCTGAGGTACTGGCCGGCGGTCATGATGCCGGCGGGCAGGGCCACCCGCATCATGAACTGCCAGTGTTTGCCAAGTCCTTTTTTGCGGCGCTCCTTGCGCAAGTCGCGGTCGTCCTGCTGGTAGACGCCGTGGAACTTGAGAAGCTGCACGTCGTCGGGCGAGAAACGGTCCTTGTCGCCAGCCAGCGTCTCGGCCACGGTTCCGCGCAGGAAGCGTCCGCCTTCTTTGGCTTTTTCCACCTTGGACGGCTTGGCCTGGGTCGGCGTTTTCTTTTTGCTGAAAGGTGTGGTGTTCATGTCTATCCCATTCCAATAGGGCGGCTCAGGTATGAAGTCCGCACTCGGTCTTTTCTTGTCCGTTCCATCGGCCCTCGCGCGAATACTCGTCCGCCGACAGGCCCTGCACCTGGCGGGTGCAGTGAGTGCAGCCGATGCTGGGAAATCCTTTGTCGTGCAATTCGTTGTAAGGCACGTCATGCTGATCGATGTAGCGGCGCACCTGGCGGCGGCTCCAATAAGCCAGCGGAGAGACCTTGAGAACCTGGTATTTCCAGTTCCATTCCACCTGGCTCAAGTGAGCACGCTGGGCCGACTGTCCCCGTCGAAGCCCGGTCACCCAAACGTCGACGTCGGCCAGGGCTTTTTCCATGGGGATGACCTTGCGCAGGCGGCAGCACAGATCGGGGTCGGCGTCCCACAAGCGCTCTCCGTAGATCTCGGCCTGTTTCTCAGGCGTCAGGTCGGTGCCCTTGTCGATGAAGTTGAGATGGGGATAGCGGATTTTGAGCCGGTCGATGAGGCGGTGAGTCTCGGGAAAAAAGAAGCCGGTGTCCAGATAGAGCACATCCAGCGCGACTTGATGGCGGGCGTAGAGGTCGATCAGTGCGCAGCCCTCCATTCCGAACCCCGTGGTGAGCACCAGCCGCTGATTCTCGAAGCGTTGCAGGCTCCAGCGCACAAGGTGCTGGGGCGGGCATTCTTCGTGTGCCGGAGGGTCGGTTAGTTTTAATGTCGAAGGCGAAGTCATCTCGGGTCTCCAAGGTTCATTTAGTGCACTGGGATACACCTCGGCGCAGAAAAGGCCGGTTGGGCCGGGCTTGGAGATGCCACGAGGCATGGATAAAGCCCGGCAGGAGAAGCTACCTGCGGGCTGTGTTGAAAATCTGATTCAGGGGAAGACCGCCGTCAGGTACGCTCCAGGACTAGCTGTGACGGGGACAACAGCAGCAACAGGGGGAACCGCTGAGGGCCGGAGCGTAGGTGCGTCCAGCGTGGATTGAAGAATCCGCGTGAAAAGAGCCGGACTGGTCCAGGTTGGTCATTGCGTTCACCATTCTAGGCGAGACCAGGTGGTGTTTGTCAACCACAAAATCTGCTGTCGATAGTTAGAAGACGAGAGCCGAAGACGATCAGTTGCATAAATTCGCACACTTCATTGGGAGTTGGTTTTGGGAGCTTGGAAGTTGCGAAGCAACGCGCAGCAAGTGGTAGGATAAAAGTTTCATGACCCAAGCCACCTCCAAGAAGTCCTCACAGAGAGAAACCTACAGCGTCGATTTCGAGCGCCTGCAATCAGACATCGAAGCGCTTTCCAAGATAGGCCGCGAGGCTGATGGCGGCATATACCGCATGGCCTTCACCGACGCCGACATGGAAGCCCGCCGCTGGCTCATGGATCGCCTGCGGGAGGCGGGATTGCAAGCCCGTATGGACGAAGCGGCCAATGTGTTGGGATGCTTCGCCGACGCCGGTCAGGCTCCTGCCGTGCTGACCGGATCGCACCTGGACACGGTCCCCAACGCCGGCAGCTTGGACGGAGCCTTGGGCGTGCTGGTTTCGCTGGAGTGCATGCGGCGCGTCAAGGAGGAGGGGCTGAAGCTCAAGTATCCGCTGGAGCTGGTGGCTTTCTCCGACGAAGAGGGGCGTTTCGGGGGGCTTTTCGGGTCCTCGGCCCTTTGCGGCGAACTGACGCCCGAGCGCATCGAGGCGGCTCGGGATCTGGACGGAGTGGCTCTGACCGAGGTGATGCACCGACAAGGCTTGGAACCGCGAGCGGCCCTGCTGGCCCGCCGCAATCCCGACAGCCTGCACTGTTATCTGGAACTGCACATCGAGCAGGGCCCGGTACTGGATGCCGAGGGGTCCACAGTGGGTGTGGTGGACGAGATCGTGGGGCTCTTCAAGTGGTCGGTGCGATTGATCGGCCAGCCCGATCACGCCGGCACTACGCCCATGGACATGCGGCGCGACGCCTTCAACGGGCTGGCCGAGTTCGCACACGAGGTGCGCCGGGTGCTGGATGAAAACGGTTCCGACGACTCGGTGGCCACTATCGGCAAGGTCGACCTCACGCCGGGAACCGCCAACACGGTGCCCGGAGGCGTCGAGTTTTCCCTCGACGTGCGCGACCCTGACGCGCAGGTGCTGGAAGATCTGGCCGGCGCTTTCCGGCGCGTCCTCTCAGCGCTGGGCCGGCGTCGCGACTTGATGTTCGAGTTCGACGTCCTCAGCCAGGTGGCGCCCATGGACTGTAACAAGCGGCTGGTCGAGATCATTTCGGAAACGGCCGACGAGCTAGACCTCAGGTCGCGCCATATGCCCTCGGGGGCGGCTCACGACGCCCAGATCATGGCCAAGATGACGCCCGTGGGAATGATCTTCGTCCCCAGCAAGGACGGACGCAGCCATTCCCCTGCCGAATGGACCCATTGGGAAGACATCGAAAGCGGTGCCAACCTGATGCTCAACTCCCTTATCCGAATCGCCGGAGGTGAATTCGAAGATGCCTGACAAGCCTGCTGGCCGCAAGGCCGGGGAAACGGCCCCGGACACCCCCCGGGCTGGCCGCAAGGCCGGGGAAACGGCCCCGGACACCCCCCGGGATGGGGAGGAGTCCCCTCCCCAGGAAGAGTTCATCAACGTCGATCCGCTGGAAGATTCCTACCGCGGCTGGGTCGTGCAGGACCCGGAGCGCTTTCAGCGCGAGCCCGTGGAGGGCTGCGCACTGCTGTGCATCGACATGCAGTACCTGGACGCGGCCCCGGGACATGGGGTCTTCGCCGAAGCGGTCGACTCAGGCGTTCCCGAAGAGGCTCAGCAATATTATTTCCATAGATTAGAGCAGGTCGTGCTGCCCAACGTCCGGCGCTTGCAGGACCACTTCCGTCATCTCAATCAGGAAGTCATCCACGTGCGCATTCAGTCTTTGACCAAGGACGGGCGGGACCGCTCGCCGGCCCACAAGCGCTTGCAACTGCTGGCCGCCCCGGGATCGAAGGAAGCCGACTTCCTGGAGCAGATCGCGCCCATGGGCGACGAGATCATTATCAATAAGTCCGCCAGCGGCGTATTCTCGGCCACCAACCTCGCTTATGTCTTGAATAATCTCGACATCGAGACGCTGTTCATCACCGGCGTCTACACCGATGAATGCGTCTCGACGACCATTCGCGATGCCAGCGACTTGGGCTATTACGTGATTCTGGTCGAAGACGCCTGCGCGACCGTCACTGAAGAGCGCCACACGTTCACGGTGGAAACTCTGCGCAACCGCTACTGCCGCATCCTCAGCACAGAGGAGGTCGTCGAAGAAGTCGGCGGCTCCCCCCAAGCCGCCGCCGCCCACTAAGACCCCTTCTCTATCCAAACCCATATCGGGTCCCCGTCAAAACCTGCACGCCGCGTAAGCCGCACAGGGTCTCCGCCGAGCACAGGCACCACATAGAGTTCCCAATCCTCATCCCGGTTGGACCCGAAAACGACGCTGCGGCTGTCGGCCGAGAATCCGGCCACCAGTTCCCAGGAAGGCGCCTTGGTGATCTGACGCAAGTCGCCGCTACCCAGGTCGAGGACGTAGATATCCTGATTTCCATCGCGTCCCGACCGGAAGAGGATGCTGTCGCCGTCAGGCGCGAAGGACGGATGCCCCTCGTCGGCCTCATGCTGGGTCAGGTTAACGGGATTCGATCCGTCCGACTCCATCAGGTAGATCTCCTGGTTGCCGTCGCGGTTGGAGGTGAAGACCACCTGGCGTCCGTCGGGGGAGAAGCGCGGCTGCTTGTCTTCTCCCGGGTGAGAGGTCAGCCTCACTTCAGCCGTGCCGTCGCGCCGCTTGCGGTAGACGTCGCGGTTTCCGTCCCTGTCCGACGAGAAGAGGATCCACTGGCCGTCGGAGGAAAACTCGGGCGCCTCGTCCCCGGCCGGATTGGCCATGATCTCTTCCACCTGGGAGCCGTCCAGGTTCATCCAATAGACCCAGTCTTGGCCCTTGCGGTCGGAGACGAAGGAGATCTTGCCCGCCCCGGCAACCCAACGCGGCCCCCAGTCATTGGCCGGATCGTCGGTGATCTGCTCGAGCTCCGCCCCATCCGCCCGCATCCGGTAGATATCCGACTGCTCCTCGTCCCCGGCCACAAAGTAAATCCACTGCTCAACCTGGTCCAGCCCCGTGCCCTTCCGGCCCCACCGGTCCCCGCATCCCATCCCCAAAGCCGTCAACCCAACCATCACCCAACCCAACACCAGCCGATTCACCATCACAATCCCCTTTCAAGGTTGCCCCCTATGAAGATTCGCTACCCCTTATAATCACATTCTGGTGTTGACGGCGTTGTTTTACGCCTTGAGAGCCACCCCTCAACTCCAAGAGTAAACCTTGCCACCGGCCAGGGAGATCACGGCTCTGGCAAGCGTTCCTTGATGAGGGCGGCCAACTCTTCGGCGTCGGAGAGGCCGGCGATGAAGCGCGAGTCCTCGTCGAGCACAATGTAGAGGGGTATGCTTCGGTGGGCGGACCTGAGTACGCGGTAGGCGGTGTCGAATTCGCCGTCGCGCAAGGCATGGTTGGGGTAAGTTACGCCCGCTTTTTGCAGAATCTCCTTTTCCTTGTCCGGACGGTTGTCCAGTATCAGGCCAAGAACTTGTAGGCGGTCGCCGTATCGAGTGTGCATTTCTTCAAGCTTCGGCATGGCGGCTACGCAGGGACCGCACCAGGTGGCCCAAAAGTCAAGGACGGTCAACCGCCCCTGAAGGCTGGCCAACTCGAGCTGGCCGCCATCCCTAAGCTGAAAAGCGAGGGGCGCCATCGGCTCGTTCGATTCCGGCAGGGGCCAACCCGCTCGCGAGAGCCGCAAAACAGCCCGGGAGGAGTCGATATCATCGATCATCCAGACCTTGCCGCAGGCCAGAAAGACCTCCACGCCGACGTGTTCGCGGCGGCCGTAGATGCGGCCGTCCTGATCGAAATCCAAGCCCAGGGCCGTGCCTCTACGAAGATCGTTGGTGTCGAATCTACCGTCGGCCGTGAAATCCCGAAAGACGATCGGAATCGAGCATTCACCCATTTCCAGGCGTCCGTGAGCAGCATAAGTTGGGCGCCTAAGAATCCTATGGATGTGGTCATCATCGTAGTTGAGTTTGACCATCAAGCGGCACTCCCTTGCGCCTCCCAGGCGGCACCGCACAGTGACAGGGACTTCCTGGTCCGGCTCGAGGCTGATCACTGGCTCATCGGGTGTCTCGTCGCCATCTCTGTCCACCCACAAGTCGACGGGCTGAGAGTCATCCTCACGGCGCAGGACCTTGTAGGCTAAGCCGTCCCAGTTTCCTGACAGCTCCTCACCTGGCTTCAGGGGCTCGCGATTTTGGTTTGTAAGAGACAAGACAGAGCTGACGTTGGAATCCCATGGCCCGATTTCGAGAGGAATCTCGACCATCGCCTCCCCGCGGGACTGGGCCGCAACGGACGACAGTGCGCCTAGGGCCGAACAAAGAACTAGAGCAGTAATCCATGAGAGATGACGATTCATCGAGACTTCTCCTATGCTTGACGGCGCAACGCTTTCTGTCAAGGTTATCGTCTCTAGCCCCGTTTGTCCATTAGACGCTTCTGGAATAGAGGTCGGTGGAAAGGTACCTGAGGCCCGCGCTAACACAGTCGCTGGGCTAACGAATGTGTCCCTTCCAGGAACAAGAAAAGGAGGGCCCTGGCTCAGAATTTATGACCGGCAGCACTTGGTGGCCAACAAGTTCACACACGAATCAAGTTTCAGCAACCGCGCTGAGGGCTTATTTGCTCTCGGCGGTATGAGGCTGCTCGCTACCTCTAGCTTTATGCATCTGACCAGACCGCCAGTTCGTTGCCGCTGGGCTCGGTGAAATGAAAGCGGCGTCCGCCGGGAAAGGAGAAGATCTCCTTGACGATGGAACCGCCGGCTTTCACGACCTTCTCGTAGGTCTCTTCGAGGTCGCTGCTGTAGAGCACGACGAGCGCGCTGCCGTCGGCGGTGCTGGCCTTCAGTCCGGACTTGAAGAAACCGCCCGCCAACCCGGAGTCGGAGAAGCTGGTGTAGGTGGGCCCATAGTCCTGGAACGACCAGCCGAAGGTCTTGCGGAAGAAGCTCTTGGTCGCTTGTAGGTCGTTGGCCGGGAATTCCACGTAGTTGATTTTTTGATGTGCACTCATGATCGTATCCAGTTTAGCGCGGGAAGCGAGTTCAGTTCTCGGAGAGCTTAGCGAAGACTTGCAGGCGGTTGCCGTCGGGGTCGCGGAAGACGAAGGTGCGCACGGAGAGGGCCTCGTCGCTGAAGATGCCTTCGTCGGTTTCGACTTGCTGCGAGTTCAGCCAGCGGAAGGCTGCCCCGATGTCGTCGACGTAGAATCCGGCCTTGAAGAGTCCACGGGGCGTCCCGGAGACGTCCACGGCCGTGTTGGTGCGGATCAGTTCGACTGTCAAGCCCGTCCGGGCCAGAATGCGGATGGAAAAGCGCCCGTCCTCAGCATCCAGCCTCTTGACCTCTTCCAACCCCAAAACCCTCTGATACCATTCCGCCGAGGCCTGGGCATCCGGCACTTGCACAGCGACAAACGTCTCTCCCACCACCTCAAATCCGGCGGTCATCTCCTGCCCCTCTTGGGCCCAGGCGAGGGAAGAGAGAATAGCGATAAATCCAAGCACCAACAGCGAGCGTTTCAATACCATGACGGCCCTCCGCATCCATAGACGTCCATTCGAGTCACCCGTTCCGCGAGTTAAGCCTGGGCGACAGGACGTGTCCGTTGAATCCCGGAGGCCACGGGACGCTGAGCGTCGAATACCTGATATTCTGTTGAGGATGCATTTCCGTGAACTGGTGCCTCGCCCGCAGCTTCGGCCCTATGTGCGGCTGATCTGGGTGTTGGAGGTTGATCAGGCGGAATCGTTCGGCTCGCCTGAGAGGGTAGTGCCGGACGGGCTTGTGGAAGTGGTCTTTCACTGGCGCACTCCCCTGGTCTGCCGCTACGACGGGGAAGAGTTCGCGCGGCAGCCGCGCAGCGTCGCCGTGTCGCAGACCCGGCGTTTTGTGGAGTTCCGGCCGGAAGGAGCCTGTGGTTTCATTTCAGCCCGCTTTCATCCCTGGGGGGCTTGCCACTTTTTGGGCTTGCCGGTTAGCGAAGTGGCTGATTCCCAGGTTGACGCCGAAAGCCTTTGGGGCCACGCGACGCGTGAACTGGAAGCGAAGCTGGCTGGAGCGTCCGGATACCGGGAGCGGGTGGAACTGCTGGAACGGTTCCTGCTGGCCCAACTGCACCGTCATCACAAAGAGCAGGTCGAACCGCTCGTGCGCGAGGTGTGGAGACGCAAGGGCGATCTTAGAATCCCTCAACTCTGCCGCGACCTGGGGTTCAGCGAGCGGGGCCTGGAGAGGACCTTCACCTCGTCCCTGGGCATGACGCCCAAGCGCTTCGCCCGGCTCACCCGCTTCCTCCATTCCTGCCGACAGGTACGGGACAGGCGCCGCACACCGCTCACCGAAATCGCGCAGAACTGCGGATACTACGACCAGTCCCATTTCAACGCCGAATTCAAGAGCTTTTCCGGCATGACTCCCCGCCAATTCCGGGCCACCCAGAATGTCTCTTTTCTAGAAATCGATTGACGGTTTTTTCCTATTTTGCCTGGGCTGCGTCACTCTATCATCAGGTCGAAGAAAGGAAGCGCTCTGATATGGGAGTAGATGACATGCGTAGAAAGCGACCGATGCCTTGTTGGTTCCTGTTGACGGCAGTCTTGCTCTTCGCGATGCCGACAGACCTTCTTCTTGGCCAAGAAGAAGAGGAGCAGGAAGCCGAGCCGAAAGGGCAGGCTGACCCCTGGGGTCCGCTGAAGCTGCTGGTCGGCACCTGGGAAGGCGAGATCAGCGGCAAGCTGGGAACGGGGAAAGGCTTAAGGCGATACCGCTTCATTCTAGGCGACCGGTTTCTTGAAAGCCGGCATGTTTCGGTACGTCTGCCTCAGGAGAAGAGTCCCGAAGGCGATCAGCACGAAGAACTGGGCGTTTTCAGCTACGACAGCCAGCAAAAACGCCTCGTCTACAGGGAATTCATGAAAGAAGGCGTGGTGGTCCGCTCAGCCTGCGAGGTTGACGGCATGAAGGTCGTCTGCACCTCTGAGGCGGTGGAAAGCGGACCCGGCATCCGGGCCCGGCTGACCTTGGAGATCAGCGATGCCTACCGTTTCACCGAAATCTACCACCTGGGTTGGCCGGGAAGGGAATTAGAGCACTATTTCACCAACCGCTGGACGCGCACAGTCCGTCCCCACGACTGGGATTGACATCCGCCTCGCAGCAGAGCGTGCCTTGATCTAAACTGGCCTGGACACGAGCAGTTCGCCCGTGCCGCGAGAGGATCTTGCAACTATGATCCTGCTGCGAGCGCTTGTTCCCATCTTGTTGTGGCTGGCCTGCCTGGCGGCCTGCACAGGCCAGATTCCTGTCACGCGGGCTCCCTTCACGCCCGACAGCGGCACGCTGGCCGTCCGCTGCGGACGGTTGATCGACGGGCTATCCGATCAGGTCCGCAGCGATCAAACCGTCCTCATCGTGGACGGCGTTATCCGCGAGATCGTGTCTTCAGGCCAGTCCGCTCACGACGCCCCCCTGCTCGATCTGTCGGGCCACGTCTGCCTGCCCGGGCTGATCGACATGCACACCCACGTCACCGACCGGGCCGGTGATACCGCCGACCTCAAGTCCTTTTACACCCGCACACAAGCAAACCAGGATGAAATAAGCCGAATTATCGCTGAGAAAACCCTGATGGCGGGCTTCACCAGCGTCCGCAACGTGGGCGCTTACCCGGGGTGGACGGGCACCCGCATCCGCGACCAGGTCGATGCGGGACAGGTGGCGGGACCCCGTATTCAATCGGCGGGCTTCTATCTCACCATTCCCGGCGGCGGCGGCGATCTGGTGATCCCCGGCGTTCCCGAAGAAGAGATCCCGCCACACGTCCGCATGGGCGTGGCCCGCGGAGCCGAGGCTTTTGGGGAAAAAGCGCGGGCCGTCGTGGAGGGAGGCGCCGATCTGATCAAGGTGATCGCCTCGGGGGCGGTGCTGGCCTACGGGGGCGTCCCGGGAGAGCCGGAAATGACTGCCGAAGAGATCGCCGCCGTGGTCGAGGTGGCTCACGCCGCCGGACTCAAGGTTGCAGCCCACGCCCACGGCGCCCGCTCCATCAAGGAGGCCATAGTGGCGGGGGCCGACACCATCGAGCACGCTTCGCTGATTGACGACGAGGGCATCGCACTGGCCCTCCGCCATGGAGTGGCGCTGGCCATGGACGTCTACAACGGCGACTACATCGAGGCCGAGGGCCGCCGTCAGGGATGGCCGGAAGAGTTTCTGCGCAAGAACGCCGAAACCACCGAGGCCCAGCGGCAGAGCTTCAGCCGGGCTCATCAGGCGGGCGTCACCATCGTCTTCGCCACCGATTCAGGCGTCTATCCGCACGGCGACAACGCCCGCCAGTTCGCCATCATGGTGGAGCGCGGCATGACGCCCATGGAGGCGATCCGTTCGGCCACCTCGAGGGCAGCCCGGGTGATGGGCCGGGACGATGTGGGAGCGCTGGAACCCGGACGCTTGGGCGACCTGATCGCCGTTACCCGCGACCCACTGGCCGACATCCGGGCCCTGGAAAGCGTCGACGTCGTCATCAAAGGCGGCCTCCTCTTCAAACCGCCCTCTCCAGAGGCCCACAAGTGATCTTTTCGGGCGTTTCCGCCACCTCCAGTGGCCTCGTCGAGTTGTTTCAGACAGTTCGCCATCTGCCTGGGTTCATAACAGGGCCACCCGCACTTACCGGCTTTCCGAGGAACGATCTCGTACTCGCTCCAGCAAAAAGGTCTGGCACCTATCCGAGTGCTTGACGAGGAGATATCCCAGGTCTGTCGCGGGCCGGTGTGATGTTTCGATGGTCAGCAGCATGAATGACGATGGGTTTCTCGAAGGCGTGTCTAGGCGTGCCTGCCGGGCCTTTGACTGCTTCCTGACATCCTCTAA